>JALNXT010000216.1 GCA_023230245.1 Candidatus Cloacimonadota bacterium | reverse complement strand
CCAGAATCTCTATTAATTCATTCATTACATTATTTTTACCTCCATATTTATTTTATTGTTTTAATTACTCCCCTGCCAAATTAACATTTCCTCCTTCCTTTCCGCTTCATGGAAACTTCATATTAACTGTTTAACTTCTGACCAATCATATTTAACTACTTCCCCTGTTTTAATATCAATAATTTCTCTTTCTTTACCTACATCTTCCATTTTATAACCATATTCTTCAAGTATCTCTGTATTAAATTCATTTTCTTCATATGGTGCAAATATTAATTTTGCTTGTTGATTAAATGATTTCCAATCAATTTTTTTAATTCCATCGTCAAGTAGGTATAAATTTGCTTCAATATTCCAAACAGTATAAATAGCTTTAACCAAATCTTTCTCAGAGAAGTATCCATTGTCCCCTAGGCTGTTTTCATAATAAAACCTCATATATTCTCCTTTCTTAACCAAACTATTTCGTTAATTTTTTAAACATAATATACCCCTTTTTATTTTATGTATTTATTATAGTTTATATCACAATACTTACAATACAAATTATTATCAAGTTCTTCATAACATTCCGAACAGATTTTATAATCATTGAAGTCTCTTGAACCAGCAATTATAATTCTCATTAATCTATCCCCCTTTTTTAACCAATCACTATACTAAAATATTCTGGAAAATTGTCTGGTAATTCGATTCTTTCATATGTAGTATCAATATATTTATCTGCATTTTTTACCTTATATAATTCTTTACTAACACATTCAGGATAAAACCGACCAACTTCTATTTCTTCAATAACTACATATTCATATATAGTTTCATACATATCCATAGCATTAGAAACAACTACATCTCTTGCAGTTTCTAAGTCTGTATAAAAGACAGGAGTTCGTTTATCTCCAAAACGCCACCATCCATAACTTTCATCAAATTCAAGTTTCTCAAAAGTAGTTATAAAGAACATTGTTTCTGGATTCATTAATTATCCTCCTTAAAAATACTTCACATTAGTAATCTTCATTACACCATTTTTATCTTTATACCCATAAACTTTGCATCCAAAGTCTTTACCGTTTTTATAATTCGTACCTTTTATGTATTGCCTTTTTTAAGATTTTAATTTGAAACCATTTTATAATTTTGTTGATCATAATTTACTCCTTTAAATTACAAAACGTTTAATTTATGCTAATCTAACATCTTCATAATAACAGTCTTCGTTGGTACATTTAACCCATTCTACATCAATTTCAGTCTCAAATAAATTCGACCATACTCTTTGACGTAATTTTTCCAATTCCGCACCACATTCAGGACACATAATTATTTTCCTCCTTTATTATTATAAAATCCCAATTTGGTGTTGTTTTTAGGGTTTAAGAATGCCGATATTTAGGCATTCTTATTTTGACTTTTTAACTAATTCTAATAAAATATCCTTATTATTTAACTCAGGATTTTCTAAAACCATTTCGAGCAATTTATCTAATATATTACCCATTTCTTTACTTGGTTTAATACCTAACTCCATTAAATCATATCCATTTATACTTAAATCTTTAATAGTTAAGAGTTCTTCTTTATTTAATATTTCATAACATTGATTCTTAAGATTTAAAATATCCTGAATATAAACTGGTGGTTTACATCCTTTTCTATCAGCTATTTGCAATTCAAATAAATCGTCAATATTTTCTATACCAATTCTATTTATAAATCTTTTAGTTCCTGCAATACTCAAATTATCATAACGATCCATATGATAAAAAACAAGAGTTTTAATCTTATCAATGGTTTGATTATCGTATTTCATTCTTCTTAAAATTTGTTCTGCTAAATCTGCCCCTTCCATATGATGCCCATAGAAATGTCCTCCATTAAATGTTTGTGGTTTGGCAATATCATGTAATAAAGCAGATAATCTTAATTCCAAAGTAGCCGGGATTGATTCTAAAACAGTCATCGTATGTTCAAAAATATCTTTATCATGGAAAGAATTATTCTGATCAAACCCTACACAAATACATAATTCTGGAATGATATATTGTAATAACCCATATTGATATAACATTCTAATCCCTATACTTGGATAGTCAGATATAAGTATCCTATTTAATTCTTCTCTTACTCTTTCAATTGATATATTTTGAAGTAAACTACTATTAATTTTAATAGCTTTTATTGTTTTATTATCAATAGCAAATCCTAGTTGGCAAGCCAATCTAATTGCTCTCATCATTCTTAATGCATCTTCTTTAAATCTATCATTAGGATTTCCTACTGCTTTAATTGTATTTTGTTTTAAATCACTTACTCCATTTACATAATCATATAAAACAGATTCGTTATCTATAGCAAGTGCATTAATAGTAAAATCCCTTCTCATAACATCTTCTTCAAGTTTATTAGTAAATAAAACTATTTCAGGATGCCTATTATCTTTATAAATACCATCTTTTCTCATTGTTGTTACTTCAACAGGATAATGATTTATTAATACTGTCACTGTTCCATGTTGTAATCCAGTAGGTACAGTTTTATCAAAAATCTTTATTATCTCGTCTGGTAAAGCAGAAGTACAAATATCAAAGTCTTTAGGTTCTTTATCAAGTAACATATCTCTCACACAGCCGCCAACCAAATAAGATTGATAACCATTAGTATTTAATTGTTGCATCACATATTGAACTTCTTGAGGAATATTAAACATTGATTTTTCTCCTATTTATATTAATAACCAAATCTTCAATTTCTTTGTATTTTGCTTTAGAAGGTAATTCTGTATTATCTGAAGCGTATTTAAACCTTTTATCTCTTTCATTTGCAAATTCAAATATTTCTTTATAAGAATATTTACCATTTCTAATATCTAACAAAAATTCTCTATTAGGTCTATAAGTATGTACCCCTTTACCCTCTAATATTTCAATACCCATATCTAATAATCGCAGTAAATGCATTCCATGTTTTAACAATGCTCCATCAGTTTTCTTTCTGTTTCTATAATTAAGTTTACCGTATTGTTTTGTAACTTCATTCATTTCACTATAAATATCTTTAAAATCTCTTAAAGGGTAATGTTTAAGTTCAATATCCATAAAAATTTCTTGATCATAATCTTTCTTTTCAGAATCATCAAGATAAATTTCTATATTACCTGATTTTGTATAATCACTATAATGTTCTCTTAAATGTGCCATCATTGCTTTAATACTACCCATAATATGTTTTTCTTTTTCACTTTGAGGATAACTATCTCTTGCTAAAGCATTTTCTAATCTCTTTAATTGAGCAGTTGCATAACCACCAAAAGATTGAATACATTTTTTTGATAGAAATAAATCAATATTATCTCTTAATAATTTACCTTCTTCAGATAAAACAAATAAATGCTTATCATCTACTGCAAGGATTTCAATCACATTAGGATTACAATTTAAAAGTAAATTAATAATTTTCCTAAATGAATAAATAGTTGTGTCTGTCTCATGATTTTCAAACTGCTCAAAATTAGATAACCCAATAAGTTCTTTTTCATTTTCAAGTGCAATACCACGAATATCAATATCACTTGTTTCTACATCTGTACCATATGCATGAGAACCACCTACAGTAAGTAGAATAATATTGTTTCTTAGATGTTCGTTAGTACGAAGAAAATCATATTCGGTTGTTTGTAATTTATTTTTGATTTCTTCTATTTTCATAAAAATTATCCTTTCATAAAGTCCGAAATTTAGGCATTTGTAATTATAAATATTTGAATGAAATCTGCCTTTGGTGCTGATATTTTAAGAATCCCTATATATAGGGATTCTTAATTTTATTTTTATCCTTATAAATAGTATAATATTGGCGTTTGTATTTGTCAATATATTTATATTTTTATTTTAATTAAAATCCTTAAATTCTTTGAACCATGTTTGTCTTGCAATACTCTTATTATTAACAATACACTTTTTAAATGCTGAAGGTTCTGCCAGTAACAAACATCTTTGTTTTGCTCTTGTGATACCTGTATAAAGTAAACAGCTATCTAATAAAATATAAT
>JALNXT010000215.1 GCA_023230245.1 Candidatus Cloacimonadota bacterium | reverse complement strand
CGATACAACCAAGTATTATGAATAAGAGAATTGCCTTTTTCATAAACCTACTCCTTTTTTTCTATATTAAAACTCATGTCTTGGGTATCCTCTCTTCAGAAGAAACCATGTTTCCATAAACCAAGTATATGAAGCATAACGCTTTATCTACAACTTTTTATCAAGTGTCAAAAAAAGCAGTCCTACACAATATGTCAATATATTTCTAGGGTAAATTAGTGAGTTGTAGCATTCGTTTTTTCTCATTATTTGTTACGATAAGATCAGATGTCGCTTCATCCTTGAAAGCCGAAGCTGGCTAGATACTGTACTGATGAGGTGTTGATCGGGTTTCATCCCGATGAGATCCCGATCGGATCCCGATGAACCCCCTTTCGGCTGAACAAGCGAGCAGCAATATGGGAAAAGTAAAAGCAAAGGCTGTTAAGCTAGCACTTGATTCATATGATTACCCTATTTGTGCTGGTGAAATCACGATTATTGTCCAGCACGTGGAATTATTTCCACAGGATGATTTTCTTTTGTTCTCTCACTTCGCCAGGACTGGGAATGTTAATGGCTTCTCCGGTATCAAAATCCAATCCGGTGTAATACATACAGGTAGAGATACTCATGGGAGTGGGAGTAAACTCCTGCACTTGTTCAACCCTGATGTTGTGTTTCATCAGCCAGTTGCGGAGAGCAATGGCATCTGCTTTGCTTGAGCCGGGGTGCCCGATGATTAAATATGGGATGATCTGACGTTTTAAGCCCTGGGCATGGGTATAGGCAAAGAACTTGTTGCTAAAAGCTTCGTAGCTTTCTATATCTGGCTTACCCATTAACCTCAGAACTTTGGGGTCACAATGTTCTGGGGCTAGCTTCAGCCTACCCCCCGTATATTTTAATGCTATTTCTGAAATATAGCGATCGCTGGAAAGAGCCATATCATGTCTGATTCCAGAAGAGATAAACACATGTTTTATCTGAGGCAGGTTGCCAATGGTTTTTAGGAGCTCCAACTGCCCATCATGAGAATATGACAAATTGGGACATATTTTGGGGAAAAGACAAGACCTACGTTTGCAGGAATCGGGAAACCCAAGTTTACAGGAAGTGGAATACATATTCGCGGTGGGGCCACCTACATCAGAAATTGTTCCTCTGTGCAGAGCAGCCTCGGTAATTATGGAATCCTGAGAACGGGATTGGACTTTGCGTCCCTGATGACACGTAATGGCGCAGAAGTTACATCCACCATAACAACCTCGGTGAGATGTTAAAGAGTCCTTTATCTGTATGTATGCAGGAATACTCTTGCCTTTATAAATGGGATGAGCTGCATATTCGAAGGGAAGCGAGTAAATATAATCCATCTCTCTGGTGGTTAATTCTTTTGCAGGCGGGTTATGCTTAATCCAACGTCCCCCGCTACTTTGATATAGAACCGCTGAATTGCTGTGTTCCGTAAACAGCTTCGTCATTTGGTAAAAAGTAGATTTATCTTTACATTGCTCGGCGGGAGGAAGGATTATACACTGGTTCTGGTTACTTGATTGTTTCTCGGGAAGAGGCGTATCCTGTGGAGGGGTCTTGGCAAAAACTACCGTGGAAGGAATATCTTGCATATCCGCTACTTGAATACCTTCCGCAAGAGCTTTGGCAACTTCAATTATCGGTTTTTCTGCCATGCCATAGACAAGTATATCAGCCTTACTGTCGCTGAGAATGCTATTGCGTATTTTATCCTGCCAAAAATCGTAATGAGCAATGCGGCGTAATGACGCTTCAATGCCACCGATGACAACTGGAACACCTTTATATAACTGCTTTACAATATTGGTATAGACAAAAGTAGCCCTGTCGGGACGTAGTCCTGCTACCCCGTCCGGACTATAGGCATCGTCATGGCGCAATTTCCTTTGGGCGGTGTAATGATTGACCATGGAATCCATATTACCGGCGGTTATGCCAAAGAACAGTCTTGGCTTTCCCAGTTGTTGAAATTGTTCCACAACTCTGACATCGGGCTGAGAAATAATCCCCACGCGGAAGCCTTCAGCTTCCAAACACCTCGCTATTATGGCTGCGCCAAAGCTAGGATGATCTACATATGCATCACCACTAATAATGATGATATCCAGATAATCCCAGTTGCGCTCAACCAGCTCAGATGCGGTCATTGGAATGAAAGACATAATTACTCTTTTTTAAGTTCTTTATGCAATTAAACAGCAAGGGTGAAAGCACTTGTCATGCCTTCACCCAAGTTTTAGAAATTAAAGAAAACTCTGTTAGGGATTAACTCTGATAATGTTAATCGCCTGCACACCTTTGTCTGTTTCCATAAGGTCGAATGACACGTATTCGTCTTGTTCCAAGACTTTTAGCTCACGTGGGGAATTGGTAACGATAGATTTCCAGTGAACGAAATACTCTTTGCTGTCGTCGGTAATAATAAAGCCGTAACCTTTATTTTTGTTAAACCACTTAACTCTTCCTTGCATAATCACCTCGCAATAATTCTAATAACCCATAAATCTAATTAGCGTTTTTTAGTCAACAAAAAAAACCTCTTCGGTTCATAGCCCCATAAAATGAAGCTGCGCATATTATTTTTATTGACGGCAAAACTAGCTTGAATATTATGGGATAAACAGCATAAATGTTTTTGAGGGAGTGATTATGGTATCTCGGATTCTTCTTGTTGATGATGACAGACTTTTACGCGAAGTGATCGGAGATTTTTTATCTATGCACGGCTTTGAGGTAGATCTTGCTGAAGATGCAAATCATGCCTTAGCCAAATTTACCCCTGGGAAGTACAAATTGGCTTTGATCGATTTGGTGATGCCGGGGAAAAATGGCTTGGAACTGATGAAGGAACTTATGGAAAAAGATGCTGATATATTTTGTTTGATTATGACTGGCTACCCTACGGTAGATTCTGCATATAAATCTATGATTGAGGGCGCTTCAGATTACATTGTGAAACCCTTCCAGCTAATGGAGCTCCTTAATACGCTAGGCAAATATATATAAAAATGGCACTTAGCATTGAGCTATGCCCTCCTCAAGGCTGTGAGCAAACATTAAATCTCTGGAGTCAGCCAGAATACATGCAGGCGGTAATGAAGCTGCATAAGTGCGATGGCTATCACCTAAAATGCTATAAAGGTAAGCAGTTAGTTGCCCTACTACCTATCTTTGAAAAGAAACTGCTGTCCTACAGGACAATTATTAGCCCCAGTTCAGGGTATTACCAAGGTATTAATCTGTGGATGGGAGAAAGCTCTCGTCCGGCACGCACACTTTTGGATACCCTGCAAGTGTTTCGGTATATCGCTTCCTTTTTGCAAGAAATGTATAAACGCATTCATTTTAATCTCACTCCCGATACTACCGATGTGCGAGGCTTCACTTGGGAAAAGCTGAAAGCTAAGCCTCTCTATACCTTTGTTCATGACTATAATGATGCGGGTACACCCTTAACGGAAGTGCAATACAACATATCTAAGGCAGAGAAATCGGGCTTTCATTTTGCAGAAGAGCTAAACCTTCCCGCTTTGCTTAAGCTAATTAAAGCCATGAATGGAAGAAAGAATCTGGAATCTGGGGTTAGCTACCGTGCTTTAGAGGATTTTTATCTAAGCTTGCATGAAGCAGGATTATTGCGTCAATTCAACTTATACCTCGACAATCGTATTGTTAGCAGCAATGTTCTGCTTTACAACAAAGGAAATATTGCCTATAGCGTGTTAAGAGCAACAGACCAAGAAGCCTTAAGTAAAGGCGCAAGCAGCTTGCACACCCATGCCCTGATCAACATCTTGAAGCCCGAACTTGACGAGCTTGATTTCTGTGGGGCTAACGTGGCGGATGTAGCCAGATTCAAAGCAGCGATGGGCTTGAAACTTAAAGTGTTTTACCAAATCCATACATAAACTTCCTTGCTTTGAAGTGGAAATTGAGATAACTTATGTTTAGTGTATAGTATAAGCCCATCGAACCTGGTTTTTATTGAGGTAATATGAATAGTATTGTTGTATTAAAAGGCGGCAATTCTCCTGAACGGGAA
>JALNXT010000214.1 GCA_023230245.1 Candidatus Cloacimonadota bacterium | reverse complement strand
GTTTGACACAATAGGCACTTTCAATAAGATGGTAGAAATGGGTGTTTTTTTGCCCCCAAAGCAGTCTCCCACAGCAAAAAGAGGCTAAACAAAAGGATACAACATGTTAGAAAGATTATTAAAAAAACTGTTTGGCGATAAATCTAGCCAGGAACTTAAAATATACGACCCCGTAGTACGCGAAATCAACCAGATTTATGACGGATTGGCAAAGTATTCTGACGATCAGATTAGAGAACGAATCGTGGAAATTAGGGGAGAAATCGCCGACAAATTAGCTCCGCTGCGTGCAGAACTGGAAGAGCTGCAGACCAACTTCCGCGAAATGAACGACGATAAAGAACGCAGCCACATAGATAACCGCATCGATGAAACCCGTAAAGAGCTTAAAAAGTTCACCAAAGATACTCTGGATTCATATCTGCCGGAAGTATTTGCCATTGTGCGCGATACTTGCCGCAGGATGATGGGGCAAAGCTTTACAGTGCGCGAGCACGAGCAGGAATGGAACATGGTGCCTTTCGATGTCCAGTTGATCGGCGGTATGGCGCTGCACGATGGCAAGATTGCGGAAATGGCTACCGGTGAAGGTAAAACTCTGGTTGCCACCCTGCCCCTGTTCCTGAATGCTTTAGTGGGACGCGGTGCGCATCTGGTAACCGTGAACGATTACCTTGCCAGCCGCGATGCTGAGTGGATGACGCCTATCTTCAGCTTTCATGGCATGACGATTGGCTGTATTACCACTGGTATGGATCATGCGGGAAGGAAAGCTGCCTACGATTGCGATGTTACCTATGGCATGAACAGCGAATTTGGCTTCGACTATTTGCGGGATAACATGGCGGTTTCACGCGAACAACTGGTGCAACGTGATTTCTATTATGCCATCGTGGATGAAGTGGATAGCATCTTGGTGGATGAAGCCAGAACCCCGCTTATCATCAGCGGGCCAATTGCACAGGATAAGAACTTCTATCACGAATTGCGCCCCTTTATCGCGCAATTGGTGCAGAGCCAAAACTCCCTTGCGCAGAGGTATTTAACCGAGATTAAAGACGATTTGCGCGAAGATAATCCCCATCCTGATAACCAGCGTCTGGCGCGCAACCTGCTGTTGATAAAAAGGGCAGCACCCAAAAACAAGGCTTTCCAAAAGTTGATGCAAGATGGCGAACTGAAGAAAATGGTGAACGACATGGAAGGTATTTACCTGCGCGATAAAAACATGCACGAGCTGGATGAGAACCTCTTTTTCGTGGTGGAAGAACGCCAAAACAGCGTTGACCTCTGCGAAAAAGGACGCGAACTGCTTTCCAAACGCGAGACCGACCTTTTTATAGTGATGAGTTTGGACGAAATGCTCAACGAAATTGATCAGAATGAAGCCCTGTCCGATGCCGCAAAGCTGAAACAGAAAGAAGAAGTTACCAATAAGTTCATGGATAAAAGCGAGAAACTGCATAACATTAACCAATTGCTGCGTGCATTCACGATGTTCGAAAACGACCAGGAATATGTGGTGATAGATAATAAGGTGATTATCGTGGATGAGTTCACCGGACGTCAAATGCCCGGCAGAAGGTTCTCGGACGGCTTGCATCAAGCTTTGGAAGCCAAGGAAAACGTGGAGATTGAAGCAGGAACCCAAACCTTTGCCACCGTTACCCTGCAAAACTACTTCCGCATGTACGAGAAACTGGCTGGTATGACAGGTACCGCTGCTACCGAAGAATCTGAATTCATGGAGATATACAAGCTGCCGGTGATGGTGATTCCTACCAACGTACCCATTACGCGCATAGACCACGACGACATGATTTACCTTAGTAAAAACGATAAATACCAAGCGATTCTAGAGGAAATAAGCTATTGGCACGAACGCAAGAAACCTGTGCTGGTAGGTACTGTGAGCGTGGAAGTTTCAGAGATTATCTCCCGCTTGCTGAAACGCAAAGGCATCGCACATAACGTGCTAAACGCCCGCCAACACCAACGTGAAGCAGAGATTATCACCGGAGCTGGACAACCCGGAGCAGTTACCATTGCCACCAACATGGCAGGTCGTGGAACAGATATTAAGCTTGGCAAAGGCGTGGTGCAAGGCACTTCCGAAAGCTATCGCAACCTCTCTAATGCCTTAACTGAAGAATTCCCCTGGGGCTTGCCTCTGGACGGATTACACGTGATCGGCAGCGAAAGGCATGAAAGCCGGCGTATTGACCGCCAGTTGCGGGGACGTGCAGGACGTCAGGGCGATCCCGGTACATCACGCTTCTTCCTCTCTTTGGAAGATGACCTGATGCGCCTTTTCGGCTCTGATCGGATTGCTCCCATGATGGTGAAGATAGGGCTGAAAGCTGGTGATGCAATCCGCCATCCCTGGATGACTAACGCCGTGGGAAAAGCGCAGAAACGCGTGGAAGAACATAACTTCGAAATGCGCAAGAGCCTGATTAAATACGATGAAGTGATGAACCAGCAGCGTGAAGTTATCTATTCCTATCGCCGTAGCGTGCTGAAAGGTTATGACCTGAAGGCAGAAATACTGGACATGATAAACGAAACCATCGAGAATGTGGTGGAAGGCATCATCGCTGGAGTTAGCTATGCCGAAGATTGGAATCTGGAGCGGATATGCCAGTGGTTTAAGAGTAGCCTCAATCTTGGGATCACGCCCAGTGATCTGGAAAGCGACCACCTTAATAAAGATTTGTTGCTGAATACTTTAAGCGACTTTGCTATGCGGGCTTACGAACACAAGGAAAGCCAGATTGGCGCAGACCAATTGCGCAACATCGAACGCCGTGCTCTGCTGGAAGTGGTGGATGATGAATGGCGGGATCACCTCCATGAAATGGACTTGCTCAAGGACGGGGTGCATCTGCGCTCCTACGCCAATAAAGACCCGCTAATCGAGTATAAAAAAGAGAGCTATGAGCTATTCCAAGACCTGATCGTTAGAATACAGGAAAACGTTACCCGCAAGGTATTTACCACCTATATTCTATCTCAGGCGCAGATGGAAGACATGCTGAAGCATGCAAACATGAGCCACGCAGATATGAACGCTTTCCTGCATGCCCAGGAACAGGATCAGGCACAACAGTTTAACCAAAATATGAGTGCAGCCCCGCAGTATAATAACGCTCCCGAAGAAAAGCTACGCCCAATAAGGGTTGCGGCGAAAGTGGGGCGCAATGATCTCTGCCCTTGCGGCAGTGGCAAGAAATATAAGAAATGCTGTGGACAGCATGAAGAAAACGATTTGTAGCGCAGGACGCCGTTCCTACGAAAGTGAGAGTAGCGTAGGATTCCGATCCTACGAGTGTGGAAAAAGCATAAAGCATAGATATCGTTCAGCAGCATCAGAATGCTGTTCTACAAAAGAAGACATTTAAGGATTAAGATATGGCAAAAGGACTAATTATCGTGGAATCACCTGCTAAAGCAGGTACCATCAGCAAGTTTCTTAAGAACCAGTTCAGCGTTAAAGCTTCCATGGGGCACATTCGGGATTTACCCGAACACAAGCTTGGCGTGGATGTGGATAACGATTTCAAGCCCACTTATGAGATCGACAAAAAGAAAACCAAGATCATAAGCGAGCTTCGTGAAGCAGCCAAGAGCGCAGATGCAATCTATCTGGCAAGCGACCATGATCGCGAAGGGGAAGCCATTGCCTGGCACTTGAAGGAAACGCTTATCAAGGAACTGAAAGATAAGCCTGTTTACCGTATCGTGTTCAACGAAATTACCTCCAAAGCAATTAACTCTGCCATCGAAAACCCGGGCACGATTGATATTCCCAAAGTGGATGCACAGCAAGCGCGCAGAGTGCTTGATCGCATTGTGGGCTACGGGGTTAGCCCTTTGCTGTGGAAAGTGATAGCCAAAGACCTTTCGGCAGGGCGGGTACAATCCGTCGCGCTGCGTCTTATCTGCGAGCGTGAAGCTGAGATACAAGCTTTTATGCCCAAAGAATTCTGGAAGATAGCTGCGGATTTCTGGAGAGGCAAGCTGCCAAAGTTCTCTGCCTCACTGGAGAAATTCAACGGTAAGAAGCTGGAAATTGCCGATGAGAAAACAGCTTTGGAGCTT
>JALNXT010000213.1 GCA_023230245.1 Candidatus Cloacimonadota bacterium | reverse complement strand
GCAAGTACATCGTGAACATCCCTTTTGTAAATGGGATATACAGGTTTATGCAGGATATGGATACTAAAATACCCGGGCTAACCCTCGCGCCCAAGATGATTGAGATTTTAGATAGTGCCAATTCGGCTCTGGCAAGTATTCCTAAGCTATTGATGGACAACTACCAAAACATCCTGTCCACCCTTTCTCTAATTGCCACGATCCCTTTACTTAGCTTTTTTATGCTCAAGGATAAGTACAAGCTCCGTAAGGCTGCTCTGGAGCTTTCGACTAATCGTTACTTCGAGTTGTGCGTTATCCTGCTTAGAAAGTTTGATACCACCGTTGGTACTTTCCTGCGGGCAATGCTTTTTGAAGTGATTGCAGTTGGCTTTATGGCGTCTATTGCTTTTGGTATCGTGGGTGTTCCCAATTCTGTGTTAATTGGTGCTACTGCCGGGGTTGCAAATATAATCCCCTATTTCGGACCCTTTATGGGAGGGGCTTTGGCAGCCCTTACTTTGCTGATAAATGGCGGGCATATAATCACGATTGTTTACGCTGCATTGGCTATGTACATTGTACAAGTGATAGATAACAACATCGTTTATCCTTTAGTGGTGGGCGGAACAATAAACATGCACCCTTTGTTGGTGCTATTAACCGTGATCGCTGGTGGCTGGTATGGTGGCATAATATGGATGCTGATTTCGGTGCCATTGGTGTACATCACTTACAGTTTGATAAAGGTTCTATATACTAATCTACAAGACTTTAGAATAATATAAAACGAGGAATCTATGAGTATCTTTGATAAATGCTACAACTTCACTGACGCGCGCAAGGCAATCGCCAACGGATATTATCCTTACTTCCGAGTAATCAGCTCCGAGCAAGATACTGAGGTAATTTGCGATGGCAACAAGATGCTGATGATGGGCTCAAACAGTTATTTGGGTTTAACTAACCATCCCAGAGTAAAAGAAGCGTCAATAGCAGCAGTCAAAAAGTATGGCAGTGGTTGCGCCGGTAGCCGTTTCCTTAACGGCACACTGGATATACACATCGAGCTGGAAGCAGAGCTAGCTAAACTCTGTGGCAAAGAAGAAGCGCTCGCTTTCCCCACCGGTTATCAGGCTAATGTAGGCTGCATTTCCGCCATGGTAACCAAGAATGATTTCATCATCACCGACAAATATGACCATGCCTCCATTCTGGATGGCTGCATCCTGTCCGAAGGAACGATGCTTCGTTACAATCATAACGATATGCAGTCTTTGGAGCGTGCGTTGCAAAAAGTGGAAGGCAAGAATAGCCTTATCGTTGTGGATGGTGTATTTTCTATGGAAGGTGATATTGCCAAGCTGCCCGAAATTGTGGAACTAGCAGAGAAATACGGTTCTGCACTGATGGTGGATGAAGCTCATTCCCTGGGCGTGTTAGGGGCAACAGGCGCAGGAACCGCCGAGCACTTTGGCTTAGTAGATAAAACCGATCTAATTATGGGCACCTTCAGCAAATCCCTTGCCTCTGTGGGTGGGTTTATCGCTGCAAGCGAGCCTTTGATCCACTATTTGAAACACAAATCCCGCGCCCTTATCTTTTCTGCTTCTCTGCCTCCTGCTTCCACGGCAAGCGTTTTAGAAGCCTTAAAGATCATGAAAGAAGAGCCCGAACGCATTGCCAAACTTTGGGAAAACACCCATTATATGCTATCTGAATTCAAAGCCATGGGTTATAATACCGGCGAATCCTGCACTCCTGTTGTCCCGCTGCATGTTGGGCAAATGATGGCTGCTTTCCAGATGTGGAAAAGGCTTGGAGAAGAAGGCGTGTTTGTGAATCCTGTTGTGCCACCGGCTGTACCGCCCAATTCATGTCTGATTCGCTGTTCGTTTATGGCTACGCATACCCGCGCTCAACTCGATATGGCTCTCGATAAATTCCGAACTATAGGCAAGGAGCTGCAAATAATCTAGTTTTAAAACATAAACAAATAAAACCAACAATGGAGGAACAATGGCAAGCAAAAACAGTGCGGAGTTCTATCCCAATTTAAAGGATATGTCTCCAATTCGTGGTATCGCAGAGACCCTGATGAACAACAACATGGTGAGAACCGTGAACATCAGAGAAGCTTATGAAATGGCAAGGAAACAACCGGGGGTTGGAACAACCGATTTACCCATGTATCCCGAGTTTGTGAAACTGCACAATCTCCCCTCCGATGCCAAAGTCCTGAACGATTGTCATGGCAACATCATTGGCAGAACCGCCAAAGCACGTCGTTTCTACAACCGCTTAAACACGTCGCAGAAGAACAAGCTGGAAGGTGATTTCCGCGAAGCAATCTGGCAAATGCAGCAATATCCGCTTATTAAAGCCGAAGCTATTCTGGGTATGGATAAGGATTTGATGATTAAAGCTACCTTCATTACCACAGAAAGCGACGCAGCCAATCTTTACAACTGGCTCTTGAACTTTGCCCCTTACGAGCAGCTTAAAGAGCAGTATGAAGCAAGTCCCAAACTTCCTATCCAGGATATTATCCTAATTGCCTTTAACGAATGGACTTGCGACGACGATTTCTACAACAACGTGGGTGCACCTCAGCTCGCCTTAGTGGACGAAAAGCATAATGTGATCGTAAACCTCGGCATGCGCTATTTTGGCGAACGCAAAAAGGGAACTCTCACCATGGCATGGACTTCCGGTATTCGCATCGGCATGGCTGCCTGCCACGGTGGAATTAAAGAAATAGACTTCACTACTTGCACCGACGCCAAATACCACAAGTTCGGCAAGCGTTCCATCGCTTTTTACGGACTTTCCGGCACAGGTAAATCCAGCCACACCAACAATAGCGACAATGCCGGCACATTGCCAAGCGGATTCTCTAAAGTGGTGCTACACGATGATGCCTTCCAGATTGATCTGGAAAACAAGGTCTGCCGCGTGTGGGAGCCTACCCTGTTCGATAAGACTGATAGCCGCCCCATCGACCATCCAGACTGGAAATATGCCCTTGCCTTGATGAACCATGCCACTCTCAATATCGGTGGCAAACGCATCCCAGTAGGACAAGATGTGCGCAATTCCAATGGACGTGCCTTGTTAGACCGCAGCCTTCTGGGCAAATATGTGAACCGTTGTGCCTTCCCCAAAGCCCTAGTTTGGCTGATGAAGGATTCCGTGCTTCCTCCCATCATCAAATGCAACGATAAACACCTGGCAATCGCCATGGGAGCGGCGCTTATGACTCAGCGCAACCGCGCCGAAAACGTTGCCGAAGAAGACCTGAACAAACTGGTTTTCGAGCCTTTTGCCAATCCTTTCCGTGTATATGAATTGTATCGTGATGTGGAAGCTTTCCTCGCCGTGGCAGATAATGGAGCAGATTTCTATTGCTTCAATTCTCGTGGCTATTGGAAGGAATCGGACGATGTTCTGGAAGCAATTCCACTCAAGACATCCCTCACCCTGCAAACCGCCATATTAACCGACCAAATAACCTGGGAACCTTGGGCTGCCTTACCCGGAGCCATGATTCCTACTCGCGAATCAATCGAAGCCATTCTCCCCGGTTATTATGACAAATACAATCCTGAACTGCGTGGCAACAAAGACAAATACATTGCCCTGCTGAAAGATAGATTCCAGCAACGTAGAGATTACCTGATGAATAGCGATCTGAAAGAAAAGCCTGAAACACAGGCAAAACTGGTGGGTTCGCTTAACCTATAACTAACATACTAAAGTACATACATGCCAAATATAGCGGGATCGATGATCCCGCTTTTCACATTGGGCAAATCATCCGCTTCCTGTGAAAACAGCTGGGGCGACTGTTTATACGTAATAACCGAAAGGGATTTCATCGGGATCCGATCGGGATCTCATCGGGATGGAACCCGATCAACACCGCTTCAGTAGCGGTTTAGTACGGTTTCGGATAAGCAAGGGTTGGGTGTTCGTTTATTGGGTTATTCCTATGCCAAAATATAGCCTAAAGTTAATTCGCTGCACGCATCTCCCAAATCCTGTCCCTTAGATCCGCTGCACGCTCAAAATCAAGACTGGTAGCTGCTTTATTCATTTCCTTGGTGAGCAGTTCGATCACCTTTTCCTTGCTA
>JALNXT010000212.1 GCA_023230245.1 Candidatus Cloacimonadota bacterium | reverse complement strand
ATTATCCGGAATAGCATGGGTGATATCCCCACCAGATAGGGTTGTAACGGCAATAATGGTGATTGAACCGCCGTCAGGGAATTGCACTGCTTTTTCGTATAATTTGGCAAGATCACTATATAGCGAGCCGGGCATACTGTCTTTGGATGGGATCTGATCCATGCGATTGGAAACGATACTAAGGGCATCGCAATAGAGGGTCATATCCGTTAACAATACCAGCACCTTTTCGTTCTTCTCAAGGGCAAAGTATTCGGCAGCCGCAAGCGCCATATTGGGCACTAAAAGACGCTCCACAGTGGGGTCTTCAGTGGTATTAACAAAGGAAACAATACGGTCTATCACACCGGCGTTCTCGAAGGTATTCTTGTACAATAGATAGTCGTCGTTGGAAAGCCCCATACCACCTAAGATGATTTTATCGCTCTTTGCACGTAGAGCCACCATCGCCATCACTTCGTTGTAAGGTTGGTCTGGATCGGCAAAGAAAGGTATCTTCTGTCCGGTTACAATGGTATTATTAAGATCAATACCAGCTATACCTGTGGCAATAAGTTCGGAAGGTTGTTTGCGTCGGACGGGATTTACAGAAGGTCCGCCAATTTCCACTTCTTCACCATCGATATCAGGTCCGCCATCAATGGGGTTGCCATAAGCGTTGAAAAAGCGTCCACCCAATTGTTCACTTACTTTAAGGGTGGGAGGTTTGCCGAAAAACACTACTTCAGCGTCGGTTCCTATGCCTTCAGTTCCGGCGAATATCTGTAGGGTTACAGAATCCCCAAGTATTTTAACCACCTGTGCCAGGCGTCCTGCCACAGTAGCCAGTTCTTCATTGCCAACGCCAGTTGCGGTGATTGAGCAAGTTGCCTTGGTAATTTGGTTCAGCTTAGTATATATCTTTTGAAAAGCTTGTGTTGCCATTATTTAGCTCTCCTTTCTTCAACTAAAGTGTTAAGTTCGGATTCGTATTTCTTAAAGTCTGGATGATCAAACTCAACATAGTTCATTTGCCCACAGAGATTTATCATTTTAACATAATAGGGACTAACTTCTTCGAAAGTTTCAAAGTGAAATTCGGTTTGGCACAAGCCAAGGATAAGCTCCAGCATATACTTTTGGCGACTCATGGGAGTGGATTGATCCACTTTATCAAAGCCATCTTGCTGAAGGATAATCTTATCGATGAGTTCGCTTTTCCATTGTTTATCGTGGTATGCAAGCGGAACACCGTCATCGCCAAGGATGTTTATCTGTTCTTGGGCTTCCTTGCCTCTCAGGAGTATATCTTTGGCTGTGTTCACATCTTTCACCCAATGGGGGCTTATATTTGCATTTAAGTATTCAATTACTTCGGGGTATTCAAGGTATTTACTGTAAGAATCGATAGGATCAACAGCCGGATAGCGTTTACTATCTGCACGTGCTTGAGATAGAGCATAGAAACATCTGGCAGCTTTTTTGGTGGATTCGGTAACCGGTTCCTTAAGGTTTCCACCGGCAGGGGATACAGTTCCGATAAAGGTGATTGAGCCTGTGGTATCATTGTTCAAAATAACATAACCAGCCCGGGCATAGAAACTGGAAACGATAGCGGGCAAATCCATGGGGAAAGCATCGGGACCCGGCAGTTCTTCCATACGATTACTCATTTCTCTTAATGCCTGTGCCCATCTGGAAGTGGAATCGGCAAGCAAGAGCACTTTTAAGCCCATGTTGCGATAATACTCCGCAATGGTCATCGCTGTATAGACCGAAGCTTCACGCGCTGCTACGGGCATATTTGAAGTGTTACAGATGATAATGGTTCTTTCCATCAATTTACGTCCAGTACGAGGATCGTCCAGTTCCGGGAACTCTACAAACAGTTCCACCACTTCGTTGGCACGTTCACCGCAAGCTGCCACGATAATCAAATCTGCATCAGCGTTTTTAGAGATGGCATGTTGAAGCACCGTTTTACCTGCGCCGAAGGGACCGGGGATAAAGCCCGTACCACCTTCCACCATGGGGTTCAAGGTATCCATAGTGCGGACACCGGTTTCCAATAGCTTATATGGTCTTGGTTTTTCATTGTAGGCTTTGATAGGCACTTTCACAGGCCATCTTTGAATCATGTTAATGGGAATATCTTTGCCTTCATTATCTGTAAGCACGGCAACCGTATCGGTTATCTTATACTCAGCCTCAGTTACGATGCTCTTTATTGTATATTCATCGGTAAAGGAAAAAGGTACCATGATTTTGTGGCTAATCCAGCTTTCAGGAACGCTGCCAAGCCAATCTCCGCCACTAACTCTATCACCAGCTTTGGCAAGGGGAGTAAACTTCCACACCGAATCTTCATCTAAGGGATCGGTATATTCGCCTCTGGTAAGATAAACACCCTGCATTTTGTTGAGGTCGTTTTGCAGACCGTCATAGTTCTTGGAGAGCATACCAGGGCCTAGTTTAACTTCCAGCATGTGTTCTGTAAATTCTACTGTCTCACCTGGTTTAAGACCGCGAGTGCTTTCATAAACCTGTGTATAAGCAATGTTACCCATTACTTTGATTACTTCTGCCATCAGTTTCACACCGCCGAGATCTATATAACAAATCTCATTCTGAGATACGGGGCCGGAAACTTCCACTTGCACTAAGTTGGCAATGATTCCTTTTACTATACCTTTGGTCATATCTATTACCTTCTGCTATTTTATAATGCTTTTAATGTTAAATTCTTCGGGGAAGCTAAAGCTGTTTTCCATGGCGTTCAGGGTATCGTGGAAAATCTCTTTTCCTAGATTTGGATCTGCTTTTATCCATCTGCTGAGGATGCGCAGCTTACAATAATAACCCAGAACACGCTCTAAATTAAAGTAATTGAAGAAATTCTGATTATCTATCCATTTCCAACGCAGGATATCATAACCGCGTTCACGATATAGAATATCATTTTGCTCATAAACCCGCACGATGTTATCAAAGACTTCATCAGCCTTACCCAAGCCAAAATCTGCCGCATGGCTTTTCGCCAGGCTCTCCACCATTTCGCTATCGCCAATAAGGTATTTAGCATACGGGAGATCAAACTTTCTACCATTAATAGCAGAGAGAATGCTGCGGATATGGGCATCATAGGCAAACCACTTTCTGATAAACTCGTTGCTATGATTAGCCGTCCAGGCATAGAAAGCAGTAAGCAGTTCGTGTTCGGTGTTATTAAAAGCCTGGATATCTTCTTGGGTTAAAACATTGCTGATTATCTGAGTGATAAAACCTGGGATATGGGCAAACTGTTCAGGAGTATCTAATCCATGATTATCAGCTTTTTCCCTTAGAAACACCAGGTATTCTTCCCAATATTCCTGCGTGTGTAAGCTTTCAGGATTAATATCCTTAGCTGTTTTGTATAGAACATTCAGCAAGGTATCCAGCTCTGCGCTTAAGTGTAATATCTCCAAACAAGCAAAGTCTGAAGCACTAAGCTGAGCTTTGGCATCAATCCTAAATTGCTCCACTTCGTAGCTTAGTTTGGTATCCTCGAATGCCAGGTTGGGCAATCCGGAGATGAAATAGTAGTAATCCTGGCTCATAGCTCAATTTCCAAAGAGAATCTCTTTGGAGCGGGGACGCAGATATGTTTTGAACAAATTGGCAAAATCTTCGTCGGTGAAACTAATCTTATAAGTTCCATCAGCGGGAGCTATCTGAAATCCACGTTTCATCACCGGGCTAAAATCTACCGTTAGCTTACCGTCGAAGATTCCTTTGATGGATTTGATATAGAACTCGTCCAAATGGGGCTTCATCGTTTCACTGATCACTATGCTTCCGCTACCGGAGTTAGCCTTCCATGCGTTCAGACTTTCGAGAATAAGCTTTTTTAGGAATTCTGCATCGCTAAAAGTATCACTCATTTTCACACTCAGGGATTCATCAAGAATAAGCTCGACAATCTTTTGCTTCACGGCACTGATACTGTGATTTGCAGCCATAAGAAGGTCTGAATCTGTGTTGTTCTTGAGGTCGAGAGCTTTCTTTTCAGATAATTGTATAGCTTTCTCTGCTTCAAGATTTGCGCTCTTGATTATGCCCTCGGCTTTGGCTTTAGCATCGCCGATAATCTTT
>JALNXT010000211.1 GCA_023230245.1 Candidatus Cloacimonadota bacterium | reverse complement strand
GTGGTAGATATATATGTCATATTAGCATTACAGCGTTTGCACAGGCACTAAGACAAGCATGACTAAAGAAGACTATTGAATAATTGGTAACGCTTGCTTCACAGATGAACCAGAGCCCAATAAAATAGCATTATTTGCTTGACATGGAATTAAGGAATTTATTAACTGATATACGATGATGTTATTGTATTATTCTCCGAATCTGCATTTTCTCCAAGGGAGGAAGAGTGAGAAAAGAGCCGAAAGCTGAAGTTAGTATTGAAGGTCTAAAAATACCTGAATTAACTGACAGCAATTCAGTTAAAGATAGCTTTGGCAAGGGAAGCCAAGTCCCAATAATGATTTTTATGCTTTTGGCGGTTGTATTGGGATTCATCGGGATATACTATGTATTTTATGAATATAAGCTCTTAAAAACCAATGCGCTCGATGACCTCTCATCTATAGCAGACCTCAAGGTAAAACAGATTGAATTGTGGAATCTTGAGCGTATGGAAGATGCCAAACAGTTCTATGAAACTCCCATGATTCAAATGGATTCCTACCTATTTCTTGCAGATCAATCATCCCCCCGAAACAACGCGACATTAAACCAATATATGCTATCCTACCAAAAACAGAATGACTATTCGTGGATTGGATTATTGGATATAAACGGTAAAGTAGTAAAGTCATATCCTGGTGAAAAGGATACATTGTCCATATTGCATAATCAATTTCTAAAAACAGCTCTTAATAGTGATAAAATTGTCCGTGCAGATATCCATCTCGATACGGATAACCTTATTGAGGGCAAACCACAGATCAAAATGTCCTATTGGGTACCCGTTAAGAATCCTAATCTCGCATCCTCAAAACCAATTGGTGCATGGGTTTTACAGATTGATCCGCAAAGGTATTTGTTCCCTCTAGTTCAATCTTGGCCTACTTCCAGCAAGTCTGCTGAGACGATATTGGTTCGCCGCGAAGGAAACGATGTTCTTTATATGAATGAACTTAGGCATAAACAAGATACGGCAATGAAACTAAGGCTAAAGATTAGTGATCATGCCATCCTCCCCTCAGCACGCGCATTGATGGGTGAAGATAATATCTCTGAAGGGAAAAGCTATCAGGGAATAAAAGTTATCGCCGCAAGCCGTAATGTTAAAGGCACTTCCTGGTATATGATTGCTCAGGTGGATAAAAGTGAGCTATTCTCACCATTGAAAGGAAGAATATGGCTAACCGTCTTTGCAGCCTTAATGCTAATCGTTGGTACTGCACTTGTCATAGCACTTCTGGAACGGCGCAACAATACTGAGTGGCTACGTCGGCAATTGCTTTTGGAAAAAGATAAAACTAAGTTGCAGGACGATTACCAGAAGATCGCCAGGGAATGGAGAACTACATTCGATAGTATCAGTGACGTTATCTGGTTGCTGGATGCTGATAGTAAAGTAATAAGAACGAATGAATCGGCTACCAAAATGTGGGGATTGACCTATAATGAGATTATTGGGAAGCACTGCTGGGAATTAGTTCACGATGCAAATCAGCCAATAAACGATTGCCCATATCAAATATTGAAAGCTTCCAAAGGGCGGGCGACCGCAGATATTCAAATAGGCGATAAGTGGATTATGGTCACCGTGTACCCTATTCTGGATGAAGCAGATGTTTTGCTCGGAGCAGTGCACATCATGCGTGATATTACAGATAAGGTTGCTGCCGAAAGAGCGATAAAAGAAAGTGAAAATAGATTTAGAAGCATCTTTGACCAATCTCCTCTGGGGATATGTCTGGTGGGTTTTGATAAGAAGTTTGTAAAAGTTAATCGTGCCTTCACAAAGCTTACTGGATATAGCGAAGAGGAACTACAACAGCTTACTTTTTCAGATATTACCCATCCAGAGCATGTGGAGCAAGATGTTGATCAGATAAATAGACTGATAACGGGCACTACAGATAATTACGCTGCTGAGAAACGCTATATCCGAAAGGATGGTTCTTATGTATGGGGACGAATCAGCGTAAGCTTGGTTAGGAATGCCGCTGGACACCCCATATATTTACTCCCCACGATAGAAGATATTTCAGAATCAAAAGCTGCAGATCATGCTATCAAAACAAGCGAAGAGAAATTCCGCAGTGTTTTCGAAGACTCCATCATAGGTATGTCCCTCACTTTGCCTAATGGTAGTGTAAAACCAAACCAAGCTTTTTGTGATATGCTGGGTTACACTCCCGACGAAATTGAGATGAACTGGAAGGATATCACTTATCCGGAAGACGTAGCTATAACAGCAGGATTGGTTAAGGATATATTATCTGGGAAGCGGGATTCTTTCAGGGTTACCAAACGCTATTTACATAAAAATGGGAATATTGTTTGGGCAGATGTTAGCACGGTATTACTGCGAGATAAAGACAATGTCCCCCTATTTTTCGTTACCAGCACGTTGGATATTACTAAAAGGATAAATGATGAAACTGAAATGCTGGAAATGGGGGATTTGCGCAGACAGGCAAATGAAGCTTTGAAGGCAAGCGAATATAGATTCAGAGAGCTATTTGAAAATATGAGCAATGGGGTGTCTGTTTACGAGCCAACCGAGGATGGGAAAGACTTCATTATTAGGGATATTAATCACGCAGGTGAAGTTATTACCAAGGCTAATCATGATGAGATAATCGGCCGAAAAGTTACGGAAGTATTCCCCGATATAAACGAACAAGGTCTTTTGGACGTTTTCATCGAGACCAACCTCACAGGGATACCCAAACGCTGCGATACCTATAGTTATGAAAATAATGTCTTGAAGTACTGGCTGGATAACTACGTGTTAAAATTGGATTCAGGCGAATTGATTGCCCTCTATAATGATGTCACAGAAATGAAAAGAGCTGATGAAGCACTAAAAAAGGTGAATGAGGAGCTTGAACAAAGAGTCGTTGAACGCACAAAAGACTTGGAAGCTGCAAATAAAGAGTTGGAGGCATTCTCCTATTCTGTTTCCCACGATCTTCGTTCGCCCTTAAGAGGTATTTTAGGATGGAGCCAGGCTTTAAATGAAGACTATCGGGATAAATTGGATGGGCAAGCTAACCAATACCTGGATAGGATCATCCACGAAACTCAGCGCATGGGGCATTTAATAGAAGCATTGCTTAAGCTGTCACAAATCAGTAAACAGGAAATAAGACCTGAACTAGTTGATCTTAGCGCTGTTGCAGCTACGATCATTGAAAGATTACGTGAAGAAAACCCTAATAGGCTGGTAGAAACATTAGTGCAAACTCATCTTACAACGCAAGGAGATAGCAAGCTTCTGGAAATAGTCCTTACCAATCTGATAAATAATGCTTGGAAATTCACCAGTAAGCAGGCAAGCGCCAAAATAGAATTTGGTAAAACCATTAGGGACGGCAAACATATATTCTTCGTAAGTGACAACGGGGCAGGATTTGATATGTCCTTTGCTACTAATCTCTTTGGAGCTTTTCAGAGGATGCACAAAGAAACTGATTTCCCTGGCACAGGGGTGGGCTTGGCTACGGTGCAACGCATTATCAAGCGGCACGGTGGTAACATTTGGGTGGAAACCAAGCCAGGTTGCGGGGCAACTTTCTACTTTACGTTAAAGGAGGAGGGTTAATAATTAGCAAAACGCTAAATAGGGTTGTGGCGTTATTCAAAACCAAGCTCACGCAGGGCGTTGGCTTTTTTTCTCCAGTTGGGGTTTATCTTCACCCAAAGATGGATTTGTACTTCCATCTGGATGAATCTGGATAAGTCCCGCTCGGCATATTCCCTTATCTTTCTAAGGTTTTCTCCGTTCTTGCCAATGATAATGGGCTTTTGGCTTTGGCGTTCCAGCCAAATCACAGCATCAATCACCACTTTATCTGGAGCCTCTTTGTAACGTTCTATAATAACGGCGGTAGCATAGGGTATTTCCTGCTCGAACTGATGAAAGATGGCTTCACGAATGGTCTCTTTGGCAAAGAAGCGCATGGGTAAATCCGAAAGCTGATCTTCTTCGTAATATGGATCATGATAGGGGATATATTTCTTTATCGTTGCTATCAGTTCGGGAACGTTTTCACCTGTTCTTGCGGATACCATGATACTCTCT
>JALNXT010000210.1 GCA_023230245.1 Candidatus Cloacimonadota bacterium | reverse complement strand
ACCTTAATGCGGTGAGAATGCTGTTTGGGATAGGGCTGATAGCTGCTATGGATATAGTTTTGATGACGGTTGCGTCCTTCTCGTTCATGGTGTCTATCAACTGGCGTTTAACCGTGCTGGCTATACTTCCCATGCCTTTTCTTACTTTAACGATACGCTATTTCGGCAAGAAGATGCACAAACGCTTTGCGGGAGTGCAAAAGAGCTTTGCCACCTTGAGTGGAAGGGTTCAGGAGAGCATTTCGGGTATCCGCATCGTGAAGGCTTTTGTACAGGAAAAGAGCGAGCTGGAGAAGATAGACGAAGTTTCCCGTGATTTTGTGAAACAGAATATGGGGCTTGCCAGGATAGCCGGTGTGTTCCATCCTTTCATGGGCTTTGTAATCAGCACCAGTATCGTGATAACACTCTATTTTGGCGGACGCGCAGCCATCCGTGGAGAGATCACCATTGGTGGATTCATCGCATTCTTCCAGTATCTGGGGATGCTCGTGTGGCCGATGATTGCCATTGGCTGGATCGTGGATATGTATCAGCGTGGCACGGCTTCGCTAAAGCGCATTAACGAGATATTTGAAGTGGATCCCGAAGTGAATGACGAGCTTGCAGATACGAGTATTAGCGCATTACAGGGAGCTATTCGGCTGCAAAACCTTAGCTTTAGCTATGGCGAAGACTTACCCCTTATCTTTGACGACATCAGCATGAACGTGGAAACAGGCAAGACTTTGGCAGTAGTGGGCCCCACCGGCTGTGGTAAAACTACGCTAATCGAGCTGCTCGTACGTATTTACAACCCTATGGCCAATAGCGTGTTCATAGACGAGCATGAGTTATTTTCCATTCCCTTACAGGTGCTCCGGCGCGATGCAGTATTGGTTCCGCAGGATATCTTCCTGTTCTCCGATACCATCGCCAATAACATCCGCTTAGGCAATCCCGATACTAGCGATGAGGAAGTTTATGAAGCTGCCAAAATCGCTCAGGTTTACGATGAGATTATGGATTTTGACCATAAGTTTGATACCATGGTGGGTGAACGTGGCATAACCCTCTCCGGCGGACAGAAACAGCGGGTAGCAATAGCCCGTGCGCTGCTTACCAATCCGCAAATACTTATTTTGGACGATGCCCTTTCGGCGGTGGATACCAAAACCGAGCGTTTCATCTTGGAACGTTTGATAGAAGTGCGCCAGGGCAAAACAACCATCATCATTGCACACCGCATTTCCTCCATTCAACACGCAGATAAGATCATCGTGTTGGGCGATGCCAAGATAGTGGAACGTGGAAGCCATCAGGAACTGATTCAGCTTGGCAAATTGTATAACGACTTGTACGAGAAACAGCGTATCCGTGCACGTTTGGACGGGGAGGATATATGATGCACGGTGGCGGCGGCGGTGGCGGCGGAGCCAGAGGACGTGGCTTCAGCACAGACGAGATAAAGTATAAGATATACGACCGCAGGCTTTTCGGCAAAATGATGCACTATCTGAAGCCCTATCTTAAATGGGTGGTACTATCCTTTGTGGTGCTAATGATTATTTCCGGTGCAGAGGTCGTTTTGCCTCTTATACAACGTTCTGCTATAGACGATTACATTATTTCCGATAAGTCTATTGCTATTTTTAACGACAAGGCAAGTTACCAAGATTTTTACCAGCGGTATCACAAGCTTAAGTTTAAGGAATATGCCTATGGAGAGCAGCATTTCATTATCCTAAGTGCCAAAGACCACAACAAGGTAAACCGCAGCGATATAAATAGTTTAAAGGCACAGGGGATTCTTGGCGAAACTACTGTGTATCTGGTTTCCGATAAACCAGCGCATATTGCCATTTTACGGAACTATTTAAGCGAGAACAAACTTCCCCACGCCGCAGAAAATGGCTTGGATGGCTGGTTCAGGCTTGGCTCTGGCAAGATCGCCATTGCCAAGGATGTGATGTTGCAACTGCCCAAGAAAGACCGTCTGGCGGTGCGTAGTGATTCGTCACGCAGTCTTTTTTTCTTGGCTTTGATCTTCTTTGGGATTATCAGCTTACGCTTTGTTACAAGCTATTTCCAATCGGTGGTTACGGCTTATTTCTCGCAGATGGCAATGGCAGACCTGCGTCACGATGTGTTTGCTCATCTGCAAAAAATGCCTACCAAATACTTCGATCTAAATCCCGTGGGGAGGCTCGTTACCAGGGTTACCAACGATATCCGTGCCATAGACGAAATGCTCGCCTCTGGGGTTATTACCATTATCCAGGATGTAATTCTGGTGATCGCCATTATCACGCTGATGTTGGTGCTAAATTGGCAGCTTGCGCTGATAAGTTTTGCCATCCTGCCTTTGGTGATCTGGGTTATCGTCATTTATCGCAGCAAGACCCGAGTTATCTACCGCGAAGTACGTAGGCACCTCGCTTCGTTGAACGCTACCTTGGCAGAACACATTGCGGGACAGAAGATTATCCAATTGTTCAATCAGTATTTCCATAAACGTCAGGAGTTTTCGGATATCAATCACGATTACTTTGTAGCGTCGGTAAAGCAGCTAAAGCTTTTTGCCTTTTTCCGTCCCATCATTCATGTGTCTTCACAAGTGGCGGTGGCACTTATTATCTGGTACGGTGGCGGGCAGATACTGCATAACATGATTACCATTGGTCTGTTGATGGCGTTCACCCAGTATGTACAAAAGCTTTTCGAGCCGATTAACGATTTCTCTGAGAAGTTTAACATTCTTCAGGGAGCGCTGGCAGGTGCGGAACGTATCTTCGACCTGATGGAGCTGGAAACCGATGATTACCGCGAAGATAAACACCGTAACCTGAAGATGGAAGGCGAGATAGAGTTCGAGAACGTTTGGCTGGCTTACACTGCCGACGAATGGGTGTTGAAAGATGTTTCCTTTAAGATAAAACCAGGCGAAAAGATAGCTTTGGTGGGGCATACCGGCAGTGGCAAGACCTCCATCGTGAACCTGATTTTGGGCATGTATCCCTATCAAAAGGGGCATATCCGCATAGATGGCAAAGATTTAGACCAGTATTCACTTGCCGATATTCGCTCCAACGTGGGCATCGTGCAGCAGGATGTGTTTATTTTCAGCGGCAATATCAGCGAAAATATTGCCTTGAATAACGACAAACTAAGCCTGGAAGAGATTGTGCAAGTGGCGAAATATGTGAACGCCGATAAGTTTATCAGCAAACTCCATGAAGGTTATACCGAGCCAGTGATGGAGCGGGGTGCCACCTTATCCACTGGGCAGAGGCAGCTAATCGCCTTTGCGCGCGTGCTGGCATATAATCCCTCCATCTTTATCCTCGATGAAGCCACCTCCAATATTGATACCGAGACCGAGATACTGATACAGGACGCTTTGGAGAAGATTATCGAAAAACGTACCTCCATTATGATCGCCCACCGTCTTTCCACCATTCAGCATGTGGATAGAATCCTGGTGCTGCATAAGGGTGAGCTTGTGGAGGAAGGTTCGCATTTCGACCTGTTGGATAAAAAGGGATTATACTACGATCTTTACCGTTTACAATATACATAAAGCTTTGCGGTTAGAGTGCTTTGAATCTGACCGCATCTTTTTTTAAGAGACTTTTTCGTGCTTGCTCTTTTCTTGCTTAACCGAAACCGAGCCAAAGCAGGACTGAACAGGGTTTGATCGGGTGCTATCCCGATGAGATCCCGATCGGATCCCGATGAACTCCCATTCGGCTGAGCAAGAGAAGGGAAAGGATATTGATTTTTGAATGCGATAACTATAACTGTTTTCAAGTAGAAAGCAGAATTAAATATGTTAAAATGAGGGCGTGTAAATGGAAAACTTAGGGCGATTTGTCCGATACTTGAAGAGTAAAACAATGTGCGATCACGATGTAGTGGATATCGCTATGGTAAGGATGAAAGAAACGGGGAAGAATACCCTTGCCGATTTGGCTAATCTGTTGATCAACGAATTTAATATTGAACACGACAGGATACATAGAACTATCGCCAAGTATTATGCATTCAACGAAGTGCAACTGAATGCAGAGATCCTGGACACTGCACAGATATGTACCATCAAGTTTTTGCATGAGAGAATTGCTCCAGACTTCTTGCGTCA
>JALNXT010000209.1 GCA_023230245.1 Candidatus Cloacimonadota bacterium | reverse complement strand
TTCCAGGTAGTCTCGCATGATCTTCTCTGCCAAAGCTGGATCGTTATTTACTTCACTGAGATGTGCCAGAATAAGATTCTTCAAGCCTGCATGATATACAGTAGAAAGCAAGCCAACTGCCTGGTTATTTGAAAGATGACCCCGATTGCTGCTAATGCGTTGCTTAAGATGCCAATCGTAAGGGCCATTCATCAGCATCGTCTCATCGTGGTTACTCTCCAGAATCAAAGTACTGGCACCAGAAAGCTTTACCACACTTAAATTGGACGGATAACCAAGATCTGTCGCTATTCCCAGCTTGCGGCTCGGTTCATCGGTGGGATAGGTGCAGAAATTGCAACCTTCCGCAGCATCATGTGAAGCTGAAAAGGCTTCCACAGTTATATCGCCAATCGTGAAGGAGCTGCCAGTTTGAAAGATTACTAATCTCTCCCCAACATTACCAAGCCTATCGCCACAGAACGACAAAGTGGGTCGGTTAATCATAATAGGGATCTTTAGCTTACGGGAAACGGCACCCACACTGCGAATATGATCTCCGTGTTCGTGGCTCACCACTATCGCCGCAAGCTTAGCGGGATCAATATGTAAAGCCGCCATAGTTTCCAGAATGCGGTACATACTTACACCAGCATCCAGCAAGATTGCCGTGCTTGCAGTTTGCACCAGCACACAGTTGCCTTTACTGCCACTGGCAATAACCGTGGTTTGGAACATTAAAGCGGTCTGAATATCTTGTAATAGCGGTTATTCAGGCGGTCGAACTCTGTCCACACAGCATTCGGTGGTGCAGCAGCAACAAGCTGTGCCACGCCTATCGTTTGTGCATCCAGATTGTCACAAAGGTGCAATAACAGGGCTTCCAAAGTTTGAGGTAAGCGCACCGATGCTTTTTCATATTCTCCATGATGCGCCAGGATAAGATGCCTCAGATTTAGCAACAGCTCGGCAGGAAAGCCAGGAATACGCGCTGCTGTTTCGCAAACCAACTGGTCAGAAAGACTAAGATGCCCCACCAGCCTGCCAATATCGGAAAACTCTATATTAGTTTTACCTTCGTATTCTGTCACCTTTGCCACATCGTGCAGCAGTGCTCCGCTTACCAGCAAATCGTAATTCACAGGATACATGGTGGACGCAAATTCACATAGAGCTGCCACAGAGATTGAATGTTCTATTAAACCATGCATATAGTTGTGATGCCAGCCTTTAGCTGCAGGAGCGTCGAGATAACGGGCAAAGAACTCTTTGTCGTCAAAGATGAGGTGCAACAGCTTGTTTAGATGTTCCTGCTCGATCTTGTCTATAAAGGCAAAGAAACGCTCTGCAAGCACTTCCGGTTCAATCTTACTGCGCACCAGAAAGTCCTCGATGGCATACTCAGATTTATCGGCAAACCGCACCTGAGTAATGGAAATCTGGGTCTGCCCCTTAAAGTTCACCACATTACCTTTGATTTTGATAACATCACCTGCATCAAAGGTATCGGAAGCTTTCTTGGCTTCTTTCCAGACATTGGCAGATATCGTGCTGCTGCGGTCTTGCAGCTTCAGCCTGAGGTACTGCTCGTTTTTGCCATCTCTTAGTTCCTTTTCTGCAACTAAATAAAAGCCCAGAATCTCTTCACCTACTTTCTGGTGAAGCTCGGAAATGGGGGTTTGGTTGTCCATAATACTCTACTTTATAATGCTTATTTTGATAGTTTGTTTATGCAGCCCATCTAAAGATTCACTTTTAATGAAGTACAACCCGGAGGATGGGAACAAATCCGTTTGAATATCCGTCCCGCGGGTAAAATCTGTAGTCTGCCAGATACATTGACCTCTGATGTTATACACGCTTATGGTGCCATGATCGGGCATTCCTATTAGTTTTAGCGAGTTTCCAGTGCGAAGAGGATTGGGAAATGCAGCTAATGAAAGCGGGGGAACCATCGCCTCATCCACTAAACCAGTATTGGCAAAGGCAAAGGCGGTGAAATTTGCATATTGAACTATGCCTCCTTGTGTGCCTTGCAGCCAATAGTAGATGCGGTAGTTGGCTTGTAATTGTTCTAAACTGAGGTTAATCAAACTCATAGTATAGTTTTTGGTGGTTGTGGAGCCGTAATTCATGGTGCTGCTAATCGTATCGGCAAATGCTATCCAGCGGTCAAACACGTAACGTTGCTGCCCGCTAAACATAGCTTTTTTGAAAACACCCACAAAAAAACGCGAACTCATGGCAGGATTCAGGGCGGCAACAGTGTATAATCTGGTGTTGGAATTGGTAAGCTGAATCTTGATAGATAGATTAGTGCTCCCAGTCTCTTCCTCCAACACACAAGAAGAGCTACTGATGAAGCTCCTCTTCAAGTTAGCCTTATCCACCGCAGCTTGGTATTTACTCAAATATTCTGCGGCGTTGTAGCCAATTATGCGCTCTTTGCCGATTATCGCAGTGGTTGGCATCGCATTGAAATCATACCAGGTAAGACGCTGATACGCTCCCAAGTTAGAGAGGCTATCCGATAAGTTTGCATAATATAGCAGTGCATGAAAACCCGGCTTAGGATAGCCATCCTGAGCCCCACATATAGTGGAAGTGGTATTATAGCGGATGAAATTCTCCACAGGAAAAATGGGATAAGCATATGAATACACCGAATAATATTTGGACACTGTATTATTGGCAAGTGTGGTATCAGTTTCTGCCAATGAATTGCCTAAAGTTGCCTGTATTCTTAGCTGCATGGGAGTTAAAGGCATATTAACAATATAATCCTGATAACCCGGAGCTAAAACCTCTAACAGACTTCTGGGCTCGATGGTTTCGGAGATGACAATGGTTTGGCTAACACTATAATCTGTAGTTGGAGCAGTAATTTCAAGTTGAATATGTGCATCCATGACGGGAACATCAGAATGGTTGTAGATGCTGAAGATTGGTTTCGCTGTCTCTCTGGGACGCAAGGTTCCGGAGAGATCGAAACTGACTAGCTGTAAATCTGGATTACTTAAGTTAAAGTTACCCAGTAAGCCAAAGAGCAGCTCGCAGTTAAACCCTGCAAGGGAGAAATTCTGCAAATAGGGAGTAATGGCATTTGTGTTCAGGTAATAGCTATGAGTTCCATCGCCAGCGGAAGCAGCAACAAAACGGTTCTGGAAGTTAGTGGCATAATCCACCACCAACCAAATAACATCAGCCTGCACTATCTGGGGAAAAGAGATATCCTGCAAATTGCTGACAACGGCAGCTTTTGCAGAGGTGATAAGCTGTGAAGGCAATGAATTGGCATCACTGTATAGCGAAACATTAACTGAATCGCCTACGTTAGGGAAGTAAAGCCGCGCTTTCTGGATGGAAAAGCTGCAATTGCTTACACCGGGATATGCGGAACGGAGGTTGAACCTTACTGCCCACTTATCCGAGCCATATAAACTGTAGTCTGCCGTGCCCGCGCTATGGCTAAAATAGCTCTCGCGGTTTTGTTGTGGAATGACGCTTTCACCGCTCGCAGGCACCATAACAACCTGGCTGTCCAGAGCATATACGAACAAAGTAGCCACAAGGAAGAGTAGCATGCACAAAGTATGTTTGATCTTCACAATACACCTTCGTTAATGAGGCTTCTTGCTTCGGCTAAATCCAAGTTCATAGTTGCAATAAGCTCTTCCACATTGCAAAACATTCTTTCCTCCCGCAGGTAACGGATTAATTCCAGTTCCATCTCACTGTCGTATAGGTCTCCCGTAAAATCGAGTAAATAGGTCTCAATCTCTACAATTCCATCAGTTTTCACTGTTGGACAGCTCCCGATATTTGTCAATCCAAAATAAGTGCCTGTGGAAAGATGGACTTTACTTAAATAGATACCTTGGCATGGAATTAATTGGTGCTCGTTGGATAGGACGAGATTCGCCGTGGGGAAACCGAAGCCCTTACCCCTGCCAAAGCCATGCCCGATTGTGCCCAAAAGCCTGTAGGGTTTGCCCAACAGTTGGTTAGCACTTACTATATCACCCTTGTCCAGCAGCTCACGTATCGTACTGCTGCTCACCGGCATGCCGCTTGATTGCAAAGGGGGCACATACTCCACTTCGTAGCCAAACTCATCTGCGTGATTGATCATAAACTGGTAGTCGCCT
>JALNXT010000208.1 GCA_023230245.1 Candidatus Cloacimonadota bacterium | reverse complement strand
CTCTTGCAGCCGCTATCCCGAATGCAAAAACAGCAAAAGCTTCAAGCGCGACGAAGCGGGTAACATAGTAATTCTCGTACCCACCACTTTAGACGAAAAATGCCCCACTTGTGGCAACCCTCTGATTCTGCGTACGGGCAAGTTTGGCGAGTTCATCGCTTGTTCCACTTATCCAAAGTGTAAATACGCCCGTCCCAAGACGATAGGAGTTACCTGTCCGGATTGTGGAACCGGAGAATTAACTTCTCGCAAAAGCAAAACCGGACGTGCCTTCTATTCCTGCAACCGCTATCCGGAATGCAAGTTTATCACCAACGACAAGCCTTTGCCCATTCCCTGCCCAAGCTGCGGTAATCCTTACATCGTGGAGAAGTATAGCCGCGATAGGGGAACTTACAAGATCTGCCCCAAATGTAAAACCGAAATGGAATAATGCATGCACTTTCGTGACGGTGTTCATAGCGCACTGCAAAGCATACTAACCCATAAACTGCGGTCTTTGTTGACCCTCACGGGCATCGTTATCGGGGTTTTGGCGGTGGTTACCATGTTTTCCAGTGTCTATGCCCTGAAAGCACTTATCAAGACCAATATGGAGGGTATGGGTTGGAATAATTCGCTTATTATAACTCCCGGTGGCGATACTTCTGCAGCGGATAACATCAGCGGCAAAGACGGCATCAGGCGGGCAAAACAGAGCATTCCCAACCTAAATTATGAGGATTATCTTGCCTTGAGGGATAATCTGAAGCTAAAAAGTATCTACGGAATGATAGAATCCAGCAGACTCGTCCGCATCGGCAATAAAACCAGCAATATACGTCTGCGCGCCACCAATACAGAGTTTTTCATCAGCAAAACCTACAAGATTGGCAAGGGACGCTACTTCAACGAATATGAAAATGAAAACACCATGGCTGTTGCCGTGCTCGGTTATCATTTTGCCGAAGAGTATTTTCCGGGCATAAACCCTGTGGGAGAGTATCTTACCCTGGGTTCAAACCGCTTTAAAGTTGTGGGGGTATTGGCTACTGACGAGCTTAAAGTTGGCAATGGCATGAACTTTAACAGTTGGGAACGCGATGAAGATCTTAAGGCGGTGTATGTGCCTTTGAAATATGGCGCGCTGTATTTGGGTTCCGGTGGCACGCTGCATCAGATCTATATGCAGGCAGCATCCGAAGCTACTTATGGCACCTTGAAAAGGGATGCCCGCCATCTGCTGCTTTCCCGCCATAATATGTATCCCAATTTTAGTTTCATGGATGTGGGTGATTTCCTGCTAAAGATTACCAACGAGATGGATAAGTTCATGAAGAAATGGAATATAACCCTTATTGCCATCGCTTCCATATCGCTCATCGTAGGTGGGATTGGCTTGTTTAGTACGCTGCTGATCTCCATTCAAGAGCGCATGAGTGAGATCGGGGTTCGCAAGAGCATCGGCGCCACGGAAACCGACATCTTCTTTTATTTCATTTTTGAAGCAGTAGCCTTGGCTTTCTGGGGTGCGATAACCGGTGTGATGCTGGCTTGGCTTTTGATCACGATTATTGCCAAGGCGATTCATTTCCCGCTGTTTTTGCCAATCCAGGGAGTGGCAGTGGGATTATCCTTCTCGCTGCTTATCGGCTTTGCCTCAGGCATTTATCCTGCCTTGAAAGCGGCAAAGATCGATCCCATCCAAGCCATCTATTACCGCGAATAGAATGGGGTGGCAAACTCTGATTTGCCACAGTATCCAGAGGATATTTATAAGATAGCTTTGCTGTCCCTGCCAATGCGTGAATTGGCAGCCCCGTTTTGATTCCTTGCTTATCCGCTACCGATTAGATCGCGTACTGGAGCGGTGTTGAACGGGTGTTATCCCGATGAGATCCCGATCAGATCCCGATCAGACCCCTTTCGGCTATCATGGGCATTACCGGAAACTTTGATTGCCCCTTATTTGGCGGATAAAAAAACAGCCATGTCTGCACTGCAAACACGGCTTTATTGATTGTAAAAGTTATCTATTGCTTAGCTATGAGCTAATCTCCCAAGCATATCCCCAAACCTCTGGCGGTATTAACTATGTCTGATGAAGTATCCACGAGGTTATAATCCTTAATGGCATCCTTAATCGGGACGGATACAATATTGGGATGATGATAGGCAACCATCTGCCCCCATTTCTGCTCCATTACCATTTCAAAGGCTTTCACTCCGAACTGGGAAGCCAGGATGCGATCAAATGCACAGGGTGTGCCTCCACGTTGCAGATGACCAAGGATTGTCTCTCTGATCTCTATACTACAGCCTGCATCCTTCAATTCCTGGGAAAGGCGAAGTCCTGCTCCTCCCAAGCGTATTTTCATGGCACCGGGTTCGGAGCTTTCGCTGAATGCCATGCTGCCAGCAATGGGAATTGCTCCTTCGGCGATCACGATATTGGCAAAGCCTTTGCCGCTATCAATACGTTCGTTTATCGCCTGCATCACGTTGTTAATGTCGTAGGGAATTTCTGGAATGAGGCACACTTCTGCACCGCCAGCGATGGAAGCATGCAGAGCAATCCAGCCGGCATAACGCCCCATAACTTCCAGAATAAGAATGCGATGATGGCTTGCAGCGGTAGTAACAAGCTTATCCACGGCATCGGTTGCGGTATCAACGGCGGTCTGAAACCCGAAGGTAAAATCGGTAAGGGAGAGGTCGTTATCAATGGTCTTAGGCACGCCCACAATGGGGCAACCCAGCTCAAATAGGCTTTGGGAAATGCGTTGTGAGCCGTCGCCACCAATGTTAATAACGGCGTCTATATTCTGATATTGTAGGCGATCCATGAAATCCTGAGAGCGATCTACCGTAGTCCAGCTTCCATCATGATTCTTCACAGGCCAGGCAAAGGGTCCGCCCTTGTTGGTGGTGCCAATTATCGTCCCACCTTGCACATGGATACCGGCTACTTTTTCTGGGGTAAGTTCCACCAAATGCATGGGATCGCGCAGTAAACCATCAAAGGCATCAATACTGCCCAGGATTTCCCAATTATGCTCTTGGGAAGCACGCTTTACAATTGCTCTGATCACAGCGTTTAGCCCGGGGCAGTCTCCGCCTCCGGTGGCAATAAGCACTCTCTTTTTCATAATATCTCCCGGTTATGGGTGCATAGACAGCAGGGCTGCCTATATATTTCTATTAATCATAACAATGTAGCCATTTAGCTCTGTAAAGCCACACTTTTTGTATAGATGCAGGGCAGCGGGATTTTCGTTATGCACTTCCAGCTTCGCCTGATAGCCCAATTCCTTAGCAATCGACAGTGCCTCTGCTATCAATGATGTGCCAATGCCTGTGTTTTGTAGATTTGGTAGTACAGCCATGTGGTGGATATAAATCCTGCGGAAATCGTGAGTAAGCCAGGCACTGCCCTGGAGAATATCATCGGACATGGAAACCAGTATTAGCCCACCATGTTCCAGGCTATACTCCACGGCTGCAAAGCTGTCGTTGCGTTCAGGATTGCTGATGCCGGTGCTAATCCACAGTGCTATTATATCCTTGTATAGTGCGGGGCTAAGCTTGGTGATATGAAGGATATTAGCCATGACAATTAATATGATACTTCACGGAATACTGCTGCATGGCGGATAAAACGGAAGAATGTGTCGTAGGTTACCGTGAATAAAACCGATGCATCTCCATCCACCATTAGTAGATAGTTATCGTCGTTGGCTTTGACAAAGGTGAGCACCTGAGTTTGGTTATTTACTAAGTGTAGAGTAACTGTGCAATCGGGTTTGGCAAACTTTGCCGCATATTCTTCCTGTTTATCATCGATAAAGATATAAGTATCCATATTGGCAAGGATGTTTACCACCTTCATGATAGCCCGATTGGTGGGGGGAATAGGGAACGCCTCTATGGCGTCCTTGTAAAACCATTCATAGCCCTTGCGAGTGAGCGTGAAACTGTTCTTAGGATGCACAACATCAATGCTAAGCAGCTCTTCTTCATAGTGGTGCACAATTGTCGGGGAGCGCCATGAGCTCAGCTCGGTGCTAAAGTTTCTGGCTACCTTGCTTTTTATCTGATATACCTTGTTGCTGCCATAATAACGAAAGTAATCATAGGGATTGCCCATATTGCTGAACATGGTATGGATTCTTTTC
>JALNXT010000207.1 GCA_023230245.1 Candidatus Cloacimonadota bacterium | reverse complement strand
GCAGCTTTTTTTTAGTTAAGTACCTGCGCTTCTAACCACTCTGAAGCCTGTGTAGGAATTCTTCGCGTAGGGCTTGGCGAAATTGCGGTTGCTAACGCGCATCTCGCTGGCAGGATGATACCAACTGCCACCGCGAATAACCTTGTCAGTTCCTTTTTCCGGCCCCTTGTACAAGTCGCTTACTCGGTATGAATAGGGTGCATACCAGTTCCAAACCCATTCAAACATATTGCCACTCATGTCGAATAAGCCAAGGCTGTTGGCGTCTTTTTCACCGCCTGGGTGGACATGAGCTTCGCTGTTGCTATTGTACCAGCCCACTTTATCAGCTTGATTGCTGCCGCTATATACGCTGAAGTCACGTTGCTTACCGGCTTTTGCTGCTGCCTCCCATTCTGCTTCAGTAGGCAAGCGGTAGCCATCGGCTCCGAAGTTACAGACCACCTCTGTGTCGTAATAATCATAACACGCACGGTAACCGTCTTTTAGGCTTTTGGCATTGCAGAATTCTATCACATCGTAAAAACTAACGTTGTCCACGGGTAGGTCATTGTCCATGTTTGTGGATGGATTGGTGGGGAAAACCATCAGCCATTCTTTCAGGGTTATTTCCTGTGGGCTGATGTAAAAAGGGGCTAATTTTATGGTTAAAAGAGGGAATTCATCATCATCTGCATCTGGAGCAATGCTCCCCATAACCAATGTGTCGGCGGGGACAAGCACCATGCTAAGGGCTTTGTTTTCTTCAGCGGGCTTGGCGACTGTATCCTCTATATTTGTGCTATCGGCAGGCAGCTTAAACTTCGGTCTGGAACCAAAGACAAGATACTTGAACACGGTGAATACCACGATAACTAAGGATATCCACAGCAATATCTTAAAGGTTTTTGAGAGGCTTCTGTTCTCTGCTTCCAATAGCTTAGCCTTGCTTGGCACGGGGGTGGGGGCAAACATGGGTCTTGGGTTGGGGACAGGTGGCTGGGGAGCTTCCGGTTTGGGTTCTGGTGGAATAATAGGTTTAGGGTATTCAATCTCTGGCTCCGGAATGGGAATATCTTGCTCTTTAAAAGGTGCTGGCTCGGGTTCGGCAATTTCAGCAGCTATCAAAGCGGGCTCGTCGGCTGCAATGGCAAGGGTAACCTCTGCCTCTAGCTCTGGCTGAAGCTCCGCCTCTGGTACCGGGCTTTCTTCTATAATTAAAGGCAAAACGGAACCTTTGCTATTAACGGCTTCAAGGAGGTCAGCAGCGCTTTGATAGCGATGGTGGGGATCCAGTTTCAGGCAGCTAAGGATAATCCCATACAGCCAATCGGGCATCTCTACACCAAGCTTTTCCGGCATAATTACGGCGCGGCTGAGGCTTTGCTTTTTCTGTTGCACCGAGCCAAGGGTGTAATCTATGCGCCAAGGCATTACTTTGCAGATACATAAATATGTGATGACGGCTATTGAATAGATGTCCGAAGCGGGAAGATCGATGCTCGCCTGAAAGAGTTCAGGAGCGATGAACAGGATGGGATGATAGCCATAGTCCTGCAATTCACCGTTCATCCATGCTGCTTTATCCTTGCCAAAACCTATTACCTTCATGTGATTATCTGGCGTGATTATCAGATTATTGGGATTTAGGTTAATGTGCGTGATTCCTTGCTTATGAGCATGGGTAAGGGCTTCCAGTAAATCGCTAATCCACACCAAGATGGTATCGAGGCTGGGGCTTGCGGTCATTTGGGTTAAATACTTTGCCAAAGACACACCGGGGAAGTATTCGCCAATCAGGAAGGCGCCGCCGATATCGCCAAAGCTTTCGTAGCAGGCGCGGATATTGGGGTGCTTTAGTTGCTTGCAAGCATCTGCTTCTGACATCAGGGTGCTAATCAGCTCCACATCTTTGCTGCGCACGGGATCAGGGGTCTTTATCAATAGCTCTCTGCCACCGTCAAGTTTGCTAGCCAGATAGAGGCTAAACCTGCGTGAGCGATGGACGCTTTCTATCACCTGATAGCTGTTTAAAGAGCCTGGTTCACTCATACTATCCTGCACTATAGATGCATTTGCCCTTTTTTATCACCCTGCAAAGGTGTGAAGAGCCGAAGTGGTAAGGGATAAAATTGAGGCTGGGAATATCCCAAATACAAAGGTCAGCTTGTTTGCCGGCTTCCAGTGTCCCCAGCACTGCCCCTCTGGAGATGGCGTGTGCAGCATTGATGGTGGCAGCATTAAGGGCTGCTGCGGGGCTCATCCCCATTTGCAGACAGGCAAGCGTCATCGTAAAAGGCATAGAATCGCAGTTACAGCTTCCGGGATTATAATCCGTTGCGATGGCAACCGGCAATCCCTGCTGTATCATCGGCAAAGCCCGGGCATAGCTCTTTGCTCGTAGCGAGAACAAGGTGGCAGGCAATAGCACAGGAATCACCCCTGCTCGTTGCAAGGCAGCTATTCCTTGGTCGCCGGTTGTACCCAAATGATCTGCCGACACGCAGCCAAGTTCCGCTGCCAGTTCTGCTCCGCCGATTGGTTCTATCTCATCGGCGTGCATTTTGAGCTTCAGTCCATGATCTTTGGCGCATTGCAAGATCCTGCGAGATTCTTCGATGCTGTAAACATGTGCTTCCGTGAAGATATCGCAAAACTCAGCTATCCCTTGCTCTGCCACGGCAGGAATCATCTCTTCGCACAGTATTTCAAGGTAGCGTTCGTGGTCTGTTTTGTACTCCACAGGGTACTCATGTGCACCCATAAAGGTGGGGATAATATCTATAGGCAGCTCTTCTGAGAGGCGTTTGATAACCCTTAGTTGTTTAAGCTCGCTCTTGGTATCCAAGCCGTAGCCGCTTTTGGCTTCCAGCGTGGTTGTCCCCTGGCTAATCATTTTCTTTATGCGCTGGGCAGCAAGCTGGAATAACAGCTCTTCGGAAGCGTCACGCGTGCTGGCAATAGTGGAGCGGATACCTCCACCAGCTTGGGCAATTTCCACATAGCTTTTACCGGCTATGCGCAGGGCAAATTCATCTTCTCGGGTATGCACAAAAATGGGGTGAGTGTGGCAATCTACAAAGCCGGGGAGCACAGTGCCACCCTTGGCATCTAATATATCAGTGCAGGAAAAGCGGTTTAAAATATCAGTGCTGCTACCTAGAGCCAGGATCAGCCCATCTTTGATGGCGAGGGCAGCATCGTGAACGGGGCTTATAGATTCCATCTCTTTGCCGCATCTGGGTTTATCGTTGCCTGCCAGGCTAATCAGAGTACCGATATTCGTGATGATCGTATCTGCCTTCATTGCATTTTCTCCCGTTGATTATGTTCGGCAAGCTCCCAGTTTAGGTGTTATTCGTCAAGCCTTTTTTCCACAGGCACAAAAAAGCATCCACAGGCTTGCTAGCCCATGGATGCTAAGATAGGGATAATTTAATATATTAGTCTTCGCTATCGATATCCAAATCTGCATCTTCGGCACTAAAGATTTCGTCGAATTTATCGGCAACGGCATTGTATTCGGCGTCATCTTCGATGATGCTGAGTTCAAGATTGTCGTCCACTTCTTCGAAGCGCAGGATATCGTATTCTACTGATTCCATTTCTGCAAGTGCTACATATTGCTTGCCTTCGTGTTCGATGATGTTCAGAACGTTAAAATCCTTCTGAGTACCATCTTCCATATCCAAGGTTATGATGTTGGATTCGCAGTCGCAATCGTCCTCGCCACATTCACAGCTGTGATCGTGATGTTCGCCACAGTTGCAATCATCTTTTTCTTTATCTGTCATGATAATCTCCCATAGTTTTTTATCCACGATTCTAGAGGGAGTGATTCTGGCAAGCTAAATCTTTGCAAATAAGATAGACAAGACAGCTTTCACCCGCTCCCAAAACATGCATCTAGGCAGGGTGCATCAAGCTGCAAAAACATGGAAAAAGCGCAGCAGTGTAACGATGATAAAGGTGATTATAACTCCCGCAAGCAGAATCGTGAAGTAACATCCAAAGCTAGGTCTTGAAACTGGGCGTTTTAGCTCTGCATTTATCTCATTTATATAGCTTTGCACCTGGGATAGCACGTAGGTAGAAATCATTATTTCCACAATTGTGGATAACATTCCTGCCGCAATTGAGCTTGTTGGAAAGGGACTAAAGATAATGATGCCAGGCCCCAGATACCACAACAACGCAAGCTTCCAGGAACTCCATTTGGAGCGTTTAACTTTCAT
>JALNXT010000206.1 GCA_023230245.1 Candidatus Cloacimonadota bacterium | reverse complement strand
GAGTCTGTAATTCCGCTGTTGTGGAAGCAGAAAACCTGCCGATATAGATATCGGGATAGCTGTCTGTGCCTGCAACTAAAGAGAAAGATGGATCGCTGCCACCGCCACCAACACTTATAGTCGGTATCTGGGGACCATCACCCACAAGCTGAACAAACATCAGGTCTGCATGAGCATTGTAATAGTTCTGGATGTAGGTCTTGATGTTATTAGCAGTAGGTCCGGCAACAGTAACATCTACCACTTCAACGTTGAACCCAATCTGGCGTTTCCAATCTACCCAGGGCTGAAGGGTGGCATCGAACATACTGTGCTTTATCACTAATATACTGCCTTCTTCGCCAAGGCTGGGGTATTTGGCTTGGCCGAAGTTAAGGAACATATTACGGTAGGTCTCTTCAAAATAGCTGGAGTAGGATGCCTTGGTGTCGCTTATGGCATTCTGATAATCTGTGCCATTAGCCTGGACAGAGAGCTGCACTTTGGTGTAAACACGCAATGTGCCGGTAGCTGGATAATATACAAAAGGCTGGAAACGGACAGTTATTCCGCGGTAATCCCTTAGGATAAAGGGTTCAGATAGGCTCGCAAGCTGTGCCGGATAACTTCCGCTACCGTTATAGAAATCTGCAAATGCATAGGCTACGCTAGCAGGATCAATGTTCCTGGTAAGGTTACCCTTTGAAGGCGCAATAGGCATAGGCATATCGGTATATTCGCTGCTGATAACATTAAGCTGCATGGCAGCGGTGCCGGGGATAATCACACTACGAGAAACAGTGGGTACTTGGGGAAGACCCGCTTCTAAAGTGACAGCTTCCTTCGGCAAGGATATATTGCTCCATTGGCTTCCGTTTATCGTTACTAGTTCACGGTTAAAACTTCCTAACGTGAACTCTAATTCAAGGTTATTTGGGTTGCTATTGGTTAAGCGGACATTGTTCTGATATCCACTTACTGTAATTTGCTCTGCGAAAAGCGAGCTAAGCGCAAATAGCAGACAGACGATTACCATTAAAGGCTTCAAAGGTTCCTCCATGTAGTGTTAACACTATGTTCTTCATTTTAGTCATCGTAAACTGTAATTGTTACAAGCTTCGGCATTCCTAAGCTGGAACACCGAAACCGATAACAGTGTCCTTATTTCATCAACATCATTTTCTGAGTTGAAGTATAGTTAGCTGTGTCCATCTTGTATAAGTATAATCCGCTCGCCACAGTTTTACCATTTTCGTCTTTACCATTCCATACAACATGGTGTTGGCCAGAGGAAAGGCTGGTATTCAACAGTTTGCGGATAAGCTGTCCCTTCATATTGTAAACGCTTAGTTTCACCATGCCGGTTTCTTTAATCGAAAAGCGGATAGTGGTTTCAGGATTGAAAGGATTGGGGTAGTTCTTGTCCAATGACGTAACGATGGGTGTTACATCTGGATCGGCACTTGCTGGACCGCTCTGCAGACGTAAGGGAATAAGCACCGAAGGATTATTAGCATCGTTAGTTGTGACAATGATGTTAGAGTTTATGTATGGTACTGTAGTTCCGCAAGTATAGCTAATGCTATAAATACCGGTTACTCCAGCCGCGATATGATAACTGTAATTAGCGGGAAGAGCCTCTCCGTTAAAGGATAGTACGAATCCGGCGGGAACAGATATCGTTCCGCTCAGTTCACCATCCCCCAGGTTACGAAGGATGAAATCCGCACTAACAGTACTATTGGAGCTTACGCTGTAGAAGCTTACTGAATTTGTGGGGCAATATACCATCGGAGCCTGAGGAACACCCGCACCAGGGAATACGACGTCGTCTATCCATGCACAATCGCTTCCATTGGCAGTAGAGCCGTCCTTGGTATAAGTCCACTTATAAATGTGTGTTCCGGCGGTTACGGGGTATAGCATTTCTGCCCATTCCATTGTTCCGCTCCACGTTGCGATAACAGTTCCGTCAATATAGAAGGTTAGATAATCGTGGCTAGCTTCAGAGCTTAGTTTGCGCCAGAATTTCAGGTAACCACTAGTATCTGTAGTGTGGGTTATTTGCAGTACTGTAGAGCCATAATTGGAGATTGCTCCGGATTTAGCTGAATATACTCCACTGTGAGCTATATCAGTGCCATAAGGAGTAGTCCAGGGGATGGAACTATTGTTAACCCAAGGGTATTCTACAAAGCTTCCCGATTCAAATCCTTCGCCAACTAAGCCAATAGGAAAAGCAATGGAAGAATTAATCATCTGCACAGATGAATTAAACACTATGCCAATACGAACTATCGTGCCTTCAGCAATATCTGCTCCCAAGTTTACAATGAAGTTGAGCGGCAACACATAGTTTATAGGTAATGAAGGGATTACAAAGTTAGTCACATCCGGCAAAGCGTTATCGTTATTAGAGAACAAGAATAAGGTTCCGCCTCCGGAAAGCATGTGTCCGGTATTGCTAATATCCACAGTAACGCTTAGGTTTTCGCCACTTTGGTATATGCCATCGCCATTACTATCAAATATGGTCGGCACTCCAAACACCATATTAGGTGCATTGACCGTTATGCTGCGTTGGGTAATCCAAGTATTTGTCCCACTTTGAACGGTGATGGTTAATGCAACTTCAGATTGGTCTGGAATATTAGGATTAATGGCGAAGCTAAAAGCGTTCGTCATGTTTATATTTCCACCCGCTGCGATGTTGGGCAGATCAATGGTGGGATTGGCAATTTGCACCCAGTCACTACTTGTGCTGAGGGTACAGGTAACATTGTTCGCAGGGTCTATTCCCACATTGTTAAAGGGGATGGTCATATTTATTGTATCGCCGGCTTCGGGTACGTTGTTGTTTCCATCGAGGTACAAGACCGCACCGGTGGTAACATAAGGACCAACGTTCGCGATCACCTGAACATTGGCAATCTTGGGACGGCGAAGAGAACGTGTTAATACTATTTGTGCGGTTCCAGGCTGGGTGAAGGGTGTGTAATTAAGCGTTAAAGCTCCTGTAGCATCAGTAAGCCCCACTCCGTGTAACACATTATTCATGGAAAGAGCCACTAAGGTATAGGGATCAGCCTGAATATCCATAGTGCTAAGCCCTAAGAATAGCTGTGGGGGAGCTTGGAATGTATTCTGCGCGGGTATTCCCATGTAAGGAACAAGAGAAGGATCGCCCATTATTGAGTAAATCTCCCAATAGTAGTTTATCCGGCTGCTATTTTGTGCCACCACTGCCATATTACCCATAAATACCATACTACCAGCATTGCCTGCCCAATCTGCGACAGCCTCGTTATGTTCATGGAACACAGCGTCATAAGCTCCTATGCGGTTTGCAACATAGGGAGAACCAGTGCCAACCACAGGTGGCTTGTAGCCAACCCCCCAATAATAATCTTCATCCCAATAGGTGCTATTAGTGCCACCGATATAGATTATTGCGCCTTTATTAGGAGCGCGAAGCCATGCTTCTCCGAAACAGATACTCTCATTGAATTTACTTGTAAGACAGCAGTTTCCGACCACGAAAGATGATTTGTTCACATTCTGGAGGCTATTTACCTGAGCGTTAGTAAAGTTGGGATCAGCCCATTCCATAATGTCACCATGAGCAGTATAGTTTATGTATCCTACTCCTGCTGAGGCTTTAGTTCTTATCGCACTAGCTGAACTGCCTGAATTTGGGTACAAATAGTTACTACTAGTAATGCCATGTGCGGTATTGATGTAGTTGTTGGTAGCATAGTTTAATTGTCCATTTCCATGGGTAGGTCCAAAGCTACTGTCCATACCGGCAATCATGATAGCATCGCCCAAATAGGCATCACTCGGCATGGTATATTGTTCATGCATAAGGGTTTTATTTACTTGGTTAGTTACTTCTGCTGCAGTGATGGCAGAGAATCTGCCAAAATACATTTCGGGCATAAAGTCCGTTCCCTGCAAACGTACATAGGTAAGGTCTGTGGGGTGGGATCCGGTTGTCCCATTATTAGAAGGAACTTGCGCTACATCGCCAACGATCAGCAAATAAGAGGGAGCTGGGTTTTGCGGGGTAGCTGCATTCCACAGGTTTTGCATATAGGTTTTAATGCTGCTTGTAGTGGTTCCGGTTGTGGACGTGGGGGCAACTATTACGTTGTAGCCTTCTTGGCGTTTCCAATCTATGAAAGGCTGCATGGCTGCCATAAAGTTATCCGGCAGAATAATCACATAGCCCAGAGGGT
>JALNXT010000205.1 GCA_023230245.1 Candidatus Cloacimonadota bacterium | reverse complement strand
GCCATTACGATGTGCTATCCCCACAGATACTATATTGGCAGAGGCTCCAATCAGGGTACCATTACCCCCAAAACAAGCACCAAGTGATAAAGACCACCATACTGGGTGCATCGCTTCCTTGGGGAAGTAAGTGCCGATATCCTTAATCAAAGGAATCATGGTAGTAACAAAGGGAACATTATCTATGATGGCGGAGAAGATACCCGAAAACCAAAGAATCAACAGGGATGTTACCTTCAAGTTATTACCGGACATTGCGATGATCTTCTTGGATGCAATATCTATCAGCCCAGTTTCGATGAGGCTTTCCACGATCATAAACAAGCCGATAAAGAAGAATATCGTTGCCCAATCAATATCGTGCATCAGCACATTCTCCACTTTCTTGCGGTTGTTAAATACTAAGAGCACCAAGCCCGCCACCATCGCAATAGAAGCAGCTTCCAGATGAATCTTATCTTGCAGCACAAAGGCAGCTAGCATCAACCCCACCACAATTAATGCCCGATGCAGCAGCTTTTTGTTGGCAATCAGGTTATCTTCCTTATATTCCATCAATCTTGCCCGGTTTTCATTGCTTACTCTCATCCCTTTGCGAAACAGCAGATAGGTAATCCCCAAACTGCTAAGCATGACTATGATAACCACAGGGCTGAGGTTATATATGAAATCCATAAAGTTATAGTCCGTTGCACTGCCAATAAGGATGTTGGGCGGATCACCAATCATAGTGGCAGTACCGCCGATATTCGAGGCAATTGCCATGGTAATGATAAAGGGAACAGGGGTAATTTTAAGTTCGCTGGCGATCAACAAAGCAATGGGGACAAGAATCATTACCGTGGTAACGTTATCCAACAAAGCAGATACACCCGCTGTTACCGCAAACATCATCAACATGATACGCAGGGGCTTGGCTTTTGCAAGCTTAGCTGTCTTGATTGCGATATATTGAAACACGCCTGTCTCTTTCATCACCCCCATCACCAGCATCATCCCGATAAGCAGAAAGATAACGTTCCAATCCACCGCAGTAAAGGCTTTTTGCTGATCCACAATACCGGTAACCACGACAAGGAAGCCACCCAGTAAAGCAGCAGTCATTTTATTTACGTACTCTGTCATGATCATCACGTAGGTGATGAAGAAGATGGTAAGTGCCATTGCTATGTGAATCATAGTTCACCTCAATAAATTCAAGTTTGTCTTGGGGAAATCAGTTAATACGCCAACATGAATCAGATTAACATGAAACACAGTAGCTTACGACATTCCCCTCGCATATTAAACTCATTCTTTACGAGTTGCTGTAATGGTCAATAAAATTGTGATTAGGGGAGAGTGATGGGGTGTAATTGCACCTGTCTCGTGTGCATACAGTCGGGGCGACTGTAGTTACAAAGCGGGTTTCTACAGTGCTACAAATTGCGCAGCGATAGCGATGGCAGCGGTTTCTGCTCTTAAGATAAGCTGAGAGATGGTGATTTCCGGTATTTTATGCTTGGCAAAGAGTTCGTATTCGCTTTCTTTCCAGCCACCCTCCGGGCCAATTAGAAAGCAAGGAGAAGCATCCAGTTGAATGTCTCTTAGCCACAAATCTGGTCTGCGCTCGGAACACAAAATGGGGAGATAGCCGTTCTCTTTTATACTTGCCAGTGCTTTTCCCAGAGCTAGAGAAGGATGAACGGAAGGTAAATAGGGATTATCACATTGTTTTATTGCCGCCAGGGCAATGCGCGCAAAGCGTTGGTTGGTATTATGGGAGGGAGTTCTGACGCTATACTCGCTTACCAAAGGGAAAAACATGCTTGCACCAAGCTCGGTGCACTTTTCCACAATCAGCTCATCATGCTTGTTTTTAAGCAGGGCAAAACTAATGGCAAACGCCGATTTAGGAGGGGATATAAGTTCACTGGAGGTAATCTCCAGTTGCACGTTGCGCTTGTTTATCTCACAAATCCGTCCTGTTGCCATTATCCCTTTGCCATTGTTCAGGATTATGGAATCCCCTGTGTCAATGCGCTTCACGTGGCTGAGGTGGTGAAACTCCTCACCTTCTAGAGTTATAAAGCTACTGGTTAGGGTTAGTTCGGGAGTGTAGTAAGATGGCATGGCTTAACTGAAATACTCTCTCAGTTTGGAGAGAAAGCTCTTGCCGGGCTTCATCTGTCGTTTATGATCATGCCCTTTCAATTGGGTAAACAGCTCTATTTCTTCTTTTGAAAGCTTGGTAGGGGTAACAACTATCGCCCGCACAATCTGGTCTCCGCGAGAGTAGCTATTCAAGCCCTGTATGCCTTGCCCTTTCAGGCGGAATAACCTGCCGCTCTGGGTTCCAGCAGGGATTTTCATCTTAACAGAGCCGGTAAGCGTCGGCACGATAATCTCATCGCCCAACACTGCCTGAGACATGCTGATGGGGTATTCCAAAATAATGTTATTGTCTTCGCGCTCAAAAACGTCGTCCTGCTTCTCATGGATAAGCACCAGGATATCGCCTCTGGTACCACCGCGTGGGCCAATATTGCCTTGTCCGCGCAAACGGATGTATTGCCCTTCTTCCACTCCAGCAGGAACTTTCACGTTGATCTCTTTTACCTTGCCCATACGTCCTTCGCCATAGCACTTAGGGCATTTGTTTTTAATTATCTTGCCTTCACCGCGGCAGGAAGGGCATTCCGCTACAGTTTGCATTTGCCCAAAGAGTGATTGGCGTATTTGATGTATTTGGCCTGTACCACGACATTGGCTGCAGCTTTCACTGGCACCATCTGCACTGCCCGAACCACTACACTTATCGCAAGCTTCTTTGGTGCCTATTTTTATGGTCTTTTCTGCGCCTACTGCTATTTCTTTCAAGGAGAGTGAAAGCTCTATCTGAAGGTCTTCCCCGCGGTTTGAACTGCGCTGACTTCGTCCCCCGAAGCCACCCCCAAAGAGACTCTCGAAGATGCCACCAAAGCCTTCACCAAAGATGTCGTTCAAATCTCCCCGATGCGAGAAGTTTTCCCAATTGAACCCGCCTGAGCCAAACTGATTCTCAATTCCGGCATGTCCATATTGGTCGTATAACTGGCGTTTGTCTTTATCGCTTAAAATCTCGTAAGCTTCGCTGGCTTCTTTGAACTTATCTTCTGCTTCTTTGTTATCGGGGTTTTTGTCTGGATGAAACTGCAATGCCATCTTGCGATAGGCTTTCTTGATAGTGGCTTCATCGGCAGCTTTATCTACTCCCAGAACTTCATAATAATCACGTTTTGCCATTCATTTCTCCTTAGAATGTGTCATGCTTTTAGCTTGGACGCTTTTGTCAAACGGCTTTTATAAAAAACAAGTCCAAAGCACCTAATACATTGGTAAATCATGCTTAGGTGCTTTGAACTTTATTGGTTAATCTTATTTATCGTCGTCCACTACTTCAAAATCAGCATCAATAGGTCCATCTTGCTGGGGTGCTTCTTGTTGCTGCGCACCCTGAGCAAAATCCTCGGGATTAAAGCCACCGGCGTTGGGATCAAAACCGGCTCCGGCTCCACCCTGCTGTTGCTGCATGTGGGCATAGATAATTTCTCCCAGCTTTTGTGCTTTTTTAGAGAGAGCCTCTTTAATGCTATTCATCTGCTCGGCATCCGTAGCCTTTTCCATCTGTTCTTTGGCGGTTTTCACTTCGGCTTCCAGTTCGCTCTTTTCGCTCTCTGAAAGCTTATCGCCATATTCGCCAAGACTCTTTTCGGTGCTAAAGATCAGCGCATCCAGTTCGTTTTTGGCGGTGATTAGTTCCTGCCTCTTTTTATCTTCATCGGCATGTAATTCTGCATCCTTAATCATCCGCTCGATGTCTTCCTTACTGATGTTTCCGGCACGGTCTATCTTGATGGATTGCTCTTTGCCGGTGCCTTTATCTTTGGCAGACACATGCAAGATACCATTGGCATCGATATCGAAGGTAACCTCAATCTGTGGCAAGCCACGCGGTGCGGAAGGAATGCCAACCAAATCAAAACGACCCAGCGATTTATTATCGGGAGCCATGGGACGCTCACCCTGTAGCACGTGAATAGTTACCGCGGTTTGGTTATCTGCCGCTGTGGAAAACACCTGGCTCTTCTTGGTAGGAATGGTGGTATTGCGTTCGATGAGAGGAGTCATCACTCCGCCCAAGGTTTCGATACCCAAGGAGAGAGGAGTTATATCCAGCAACAACACGTCGCTAACATTATCGTCACCAGAAAGGATGGCA
>JALNXT010000204.1 GCA_023230245.1 Candidatus Cloacimonadota bacterium | reverse complement strand
GCCGGATTCGTCGCCGATAATCAGCAGATAGGTAGGTGCGGGGTTTTCTGTTGTGGCACTATTCCACAGGTTCTGCATATAGCTTTTGATGGCGGTGGTGGTGTTTGCCACCATAGCACCAGAACCAACTGTAACCACGTTTACCAAAAAGCCTTGTTGGGTCTTCCAATCCACGTAGGTCTGGATGTTGCTGGTGTAGGCTGTGGGGCAGAGGATAACCATCTTGGTGGGATAGCGCACTAATTGGGTGCGGGTATCATCATTCCAGTTAAACAGCGCTTGGCTGTAGAGTTTATCAAATTCCCAGGAGGCAGTTTTTGCCATCATATCCTTTGTAGCTGCCATATTGGCACCAGCAAAGTTCACTTTGATGTAGGCATCGCTGCATACTTTTAATTCTCCGCTGCTGGGATTGTATTGCACGGGTTCATAATCGAAACGGAACACACGCACACCGCGCATAAAACCTATTTCTTCTATCTTGAACAGGTTTTTGTAGCTTATATCATTACGGGTGTAAACATAGCTCTTTAGCTCGAAAGGCAAAAGTGCTGGATCAGCAGATTTAGATACCGATTCCTGAGCAGGCATAATCCTGTTTTGTAGTTTGGTATCGCTTTTGTTGATGGTCAGTTGATTCTTAGTTACAAACTCAAATTCCACCCTTGCACCAATCGGTACAGCAATCAAGCGGCTGTAAACTGGCAATTGGGGTTCGCCAATGCGGTTGCTAACGCCATAGCCTTCAATACTTAGCCGATCAAAAGCGCCGGCTTTAGTTTGGATTTCTTCCAGGCTGTAATCCTGAAGCTTAAATTGTAGATCAAAACCGTAGTCGTTGTTATTTACAAGTTCTGCCTTGTTTCCTGTGTTAGAAAAGTTAACTTTGCGAGCTGTGTCTGCAAAGCTGAATGAGCTTACCAGCAACATTGCCAGCAGCAACAATACTAAGCTAATACGTGATCGTAACATATAGTCTCCTATTCATTGTTGTCATCTGTATACTGTTATATGCAAATAATGTTCCTCAATTCGGGTGATAATGGTGATTTAGCTCTAATTTACAAGTACTATCAACAAAAGTGCTTAACCATATTTAGACAAGATAAAAATAAACCGCCCATTTTCAGGGCGGTTACGATGAAACGTTGTTAGTTTAGAGCTTGTTTGTTTATGGGCTGACAACCGTAACTTGATAGAAACGCATATTATCAATAGGGTCAATATCAATAAACGCGTTTGTTGCAGTGTTACTTAAGAGCTGCCATCCATTAACACCAGTTGGAGTATCTGAGAAATAGATGTTGTAAGAAGCAGCACCTGGTATGGCATCCCAGCCAAAAGATATTGAATTGGCGCTGCGTACGAGAGCCAATCCGGTTGGTGCGTTTGAGATTAGGACATCGGCAATCACCGCATCAGACACGGGCGAATCACCCATCGTATATGATTCGGTAATAGTATATGAATAGGAACCCGGACCCACATTATCTATATAACTTAGGGTGCCGAGATCGCTAATAGTAGCTAACAATACGCTGTCCCTATAAAGATTGTATCCAAGAGACGCGCGCTGCTGATTTCTTCCTGGAGCAGCCCAGGTAAGGGTTACTTCATATACATTAACACTTGCAGCAAGCCCTGTGGGGGTAGGCATGTTTTCAGTAGGTCCTGCTTCGGATAGATTGGACGGCACAGATTCACCATCGGGACTGCTATACACTGCGGTTACAGCATAGCTATAAGTGCTTAAAAGGACGACATCTGTATCATCGTAGGTCAATCCGTTTACGGGAACAGGGGTGATGAGAATGGTATCACGATATATGTTATAGCCAGAGGGAGTTCCAACAAGTGGCGCAACCCAGCTAAGGTTAACCAGATTAATGCCAGCACTGGCAAGTAAGTCTGTGGGAGGATTGAACAACGGTATAGTTGTAAATGTCCAAGTTGCATTGCCAAGCGCACTTCCTGCCGCATTCATAGGAACCACCATCCACTGGTATGTAGCATCATTATCCATGGTTGGAGGAGTCCAGGTAGTGATGCTCACATTGGCATTGGCAGTTCCGGGAAGGATTGCGCCAAAATAGACGTCGTAGCTGGCAGCATCAGTAACCTCATCCCAAGCAAGAACGGCATCGATAGCTACAGCAGTAGCCATATCAGCCGGAACAGGATTCACAGCAGCCAAAGGCAGAGCCACGATAGTGGTGAAGCTCCAGGTTGCATTACCAACCGCAGAGCCTCCGTTATTCTTGGCTACCACCATCCACTGGTACGTGGTTTCTCCAGCCATAATGGGCGGAGTCCAAGTGGCAGCATTCACATTGGCATTTGCTGTGCCGGGAAGGGTCTCTCCAAAATAGACATCGTAGCTGGTAGCTGTGGGAACAGCATCCCAAGCAAGAGAGGCATCAGTAGCTACATCGGTTGCCATATCCGCCGGAACAGGGTTCACGGCAGGAGCAGGTGCATCATAAACTGTGGTGAAGCTCCAGGTTGCATTAGCTATTGCTTCACCACCGGCATTCTTGGGAACAACCATCCACTGATATGAAGTGCCGGCAATCAGGGTAGGTGTCCATGTAGGAATGGTTACGTTGGCGATAGCAAAGGCTGACAGGGTAGTTCCGAAATAGATATCATAGCTTGCAGCATTGGTTACAGGAGACCAGTATAACGAAGCATTAGTCAACACTCCGGGGATCCATCGGCGGGATTAGGGTTGGTAGCTGCCAAGGGTAAAGCGGTTACGGTGGTGAAAGACCAGGTAACTGCTCCGCTGGCACCTCCCGCTATGTTACGGGGGATAACCTTCCATTGATACACCGTGGCATTTGCCATCACTGGCGGTGTCCAGGAGGGGGTAGAAACGGATGCGGTAATAATCGCTGGCAAGGTAGTCCCGAAATATACATCGTAACTGCTGGCACCTGCCACAGCGTCCCAAGCCAGGGAAGCATTTGTGGCAACATTGAAGGAGCCACTAAGGGGAACAGGGTTCACAGCAGCTTGGGGAAGAGCCACAATCGTGGTAAAGCTCCAGGTAGCGTTATTAGTGGGTGAGCCATTGTTATTCACCGGCACCACCATCCATTGGTAAGTAGTGTCATTAGTCATAAGCGGAGGTGTCCATGAAGCTGATGTTACAGTGGCATTTGCCGTGCCGGGCAGGGTTGTGCCAAAATACACATCATAGCTGGTTGCCCCTGGGGAAGCTGTCCAACTGAGAGCTGCATTGATGGCAACATTCACAGCAGCTTCGGCAGGATAGGGATTGGTTACTATAGGGGGAGGTGTTGCATCGGTAGTAAAAGACCAGGTCTGGTTATTTACTGCTTCACCGGCAGTTGTATGGAAAGGAACCACCTTCCAGTAATACGTTGCTCCGCCTGTCATCAAGGGAGGTGTCCAACTGTTTGCCACAATATTTGCAGTGGCAGTAGTAGGCAGGGTAGTGCCAAAATAGAGCTTATAATAAGAGGTGTTTGCCATAGCATCCCAAGACAAAGTAGCATTAACTGCCACGCCTGTAGCGGTATCCATAGGGCTAGGATTGGTAGCCGCCAGAGGAGGATTAACAGTTGTGGTAAAGCTGCGGATAGCACTGGGAGGGGCGTCTCCGGCAGAGTTACTGGCTATAACTTTCCAATAATAAAGAGTAGTTGGATTAAGAGGGGTGGGGAAAGTATAGGAAAGCGTGGGTACTGTAGCCACCAAAGTAGTCGGATCTGCATTTGTATCCAGATACACTTTATATTCGGTGGGAACACCTCCGGTGGTAGTATTGGTAGTCCAGACTAAAGTCGGCTGTACTATCACAGCTCCGAATCCATTGATAGGAGAAGTAAGCGAGACCTGACCGGGAGCCTCAAGAGCTATTTCGGGGCCAAATACGTGATCAATGTTAATAGTACCTGTTGCGATTTGAGCAGGTGACCTAAAACCCAGATAATAGTTATTACCAGCAAGAGAACTCAAATCTATGGTGCTTCTATACCACTGATATCTGACTGCCTGCGTGATATTAGGCCCTATCTGAGTCCAGTTTATCCGGTCTGTCGAATACACTGCTTGAATAATTTGAGTGGTATTCAGAGCGGATGATGTATAGAAATCCAAGGTGCTATTTGCAGTAATCACACTTAAAGGAGTGGATAATACATAAACCGCAGTTTTTGAAGTTCCTTTTGCAGCATAGCCCACCCCATCAAAAGCAATTCCAGGGGTCGTGCCACGCGAAAA
>JALNXT010000203.1 GCA_023230245.1 Candidatus Cloacimonadota bacterium | reverse complement strand
ATACCAAGCCCGTCCTGGAAAAACTGGATGAAGAACGTGAAGAACTGTATGAAGCACTTGCCCTTGGTGATGAAGAAATGATCAAAGAAGAGCTGGGTGATATGATCTTTACCTTAGTTAATCTAGCTCGTAAACTGGATATCGATTCCGAAGCAGCCTTAAAAGACTGTACCCGGAAATTCACACGACGCTTCCACAGTATCGAAGCACACTATAAAAATAGCGGAGCAGACATCAATGAAGCCAGCCTTGAAGAACTTGATTCCCACTGGGAAAAAGCAAAAAAACGTTAATCTATTCAACCGGCTGCGCATATTTTTGATAGGTGGCAGTCTGGCTATATTTCTGTTTTTCGCCGGTTACATCCAGGTTCTTATCAAACAGGCGAAAGTAGAACAGGAATTCGTGCCTCGCATCTTTGCGCAATACATCGCATATACCGATACGTATTTGCGTGCGGCAGAGCAATATGCGCAGTTACTTACCGAAGTTAGTGCCAAGTATCTGCAATTCAGTGCTTCCTGGGATTTCCAGCAAAACCTTTGGGATTACATAAGCACAGAGTTCATGCCGGAAAACCCCATCCCTGTTATTATCACAGACCCTTTCTTTGAACCTCAGATGTGGAAAAACGTGGGAGTTCCCACAGATACACTGTTTGCTAAGCTTTCGCTGGATTCACGCAAGAAACTTGAGCGACAGATGACGGTGATGATTCAAACGCCTTTAACAGACAATGGTGAGATCACCGGATATGCCTACTATAGCAAACCGGTATCCTTTGAACAGTTTATCAAGAATATAAATTACTCTATCATCGTAACAGACCGCTATAAACAGCCTCTTTTCTGGCGGAATGTGGATATCCCTGAAACGGCGAACTATTATCAAATGTCCACTGAACAGCAGCAGCAATTAGCCCGTCGCATTGTCTTGATGGACGAAATTCCGCTTTCCAACGAAGCTGATAGCTTGGGCTATATCTATTTCTCCACCCCCAAATCTCTCTCTTATATTCGTTATATAGTTCTTCTAGAGTTAATCCTTGCCATGATGGTCATTTTCTTTGGTAGCTACGGATTGTTCCTGCTGCGTCGCACCGAAAAGGATACCCTCTGGATTGGGCTTGCTAAGGAAACAGCGCATCAATTTGGAACGCCCATTACTTCCCTGATGGGTTGGATCGATTACCTGAAAGAAGCTCCGCCCGAAGGAACAGAACGTAATGTCCCTCAAATTGTGGAGCACATGACTGCCGATCTGAACCATCTGCGCAATATCGCCTCACGTTTTGGCAAAGTGGGTAGTATGACAAAGCTGGAACCGCAGGATTTGCATCAGATTCTCAATCAGATTGTGGAATACTTCAGCCTTCGCATGCCACACTTGGGCAAGCGTATAGATATCCATCTTATCAGTAAAATTGAGGGCGTTAAGGTGTCGCTAGATGCCGAGTTATTCAAATGGACACTGGAAAACCTAATCAAGAACTGTGTGGATGCCATGAGTAACAAAGGCGGAAACATTATTCTAACGGCAACCCAGAAATCTCCCTGGATATATATTCTTATCCGCGACGAAGGCAAAGGCATTCCCCGCAGCCAATGGAAACGCATCTTTGACCCTGGGGTAACCACAAAGACCCGTGGTTGGGGCTTGGGACTTAGCCTGGCAAAGCGAATTATCGAAGAGTATCATAATGGCCACATCAAAGTTGTTCAAAGCAGCCCTGATGAAGGCAGCACCTTTGAAATTAAGCTGCCCGCTCAACCCATACATAAGGAGAAATAATGGCGTATGTGCTATCTTCCAAACAGATGAAAGCCATGGACAAGCGAACCATTAAAGATTTTGGGTTGCCCGCTCGTATCCTGATGGAGAACGCTGGCAATGGTTGTGCAGACTACTTGTTGGCGACTTACCCTGAGATGAAATCCGGCATGGTAACCATTCTGCATGGCTGTGGCAACAACAGTGGCGACGGCTTTGTTATTGCCCGCAAACTATTTCTTGCTGGTATCAATGTAACTCTTGTACAAGTGCATTGCTCTAAATTCTCTGAGGAAAGTAAGGCAAATTACGATTTGTGCACCAAGCTTAATATCCTCATGTTAGAATGCCTTGATGAAACCTGTTTGGGTGAGCTTGTACATATAACCACTAATTCTTGTATGATTATTGATGCCGTGTTTGGCATTGGCTTCCATGGCGAACTGAGTGATTATCTGAAAGAGGTGTTTGAACATGCCAATATTTCAAATAAGCCGCGTATTGCCATAGATATCCCCTCCGGCATAAACGCCGATACCGGTGCTGGAGATAACGATGCTTTCAGAGCAACAGAAACACTCTGTATCCACGCTCCCAAATTCGGTAGCATCCTAAACCAAGGCAGGATATATAGCGGGAAGCTAACCACCATCAAGATTAGTATTTTCACAGATTATAAAGATAATGCCTCTCTTTCACTTGTTATAGACGAAGAGAATTGTGAATACCCCACCCGCTATGAGCAAGCCAATAAAGGTGATTATGGCAGGGTCGTTATCATTGGTGGCTCTCCCGGTTTTAGCGGTTCGGCTGCGATGGCAGCCAAGGCTGCTTTACGCTCTGGAGCGGGCTACTGCTACCTGATGAGCCGTCCTGAAATGGAGGCGCATTACTATCACTTAAGCCCCGAAATCATGTTCCGCGCCATTCCCGAATACCCCGAAACCGGCTTGCCAGACGAAGAAAAGCTGCGGGAACTATTGAAACAAGCCGATAGCGTCGTGATTGGTTGTGGCATGGGCTTGGATGCCTATGCCCAAAATCTGCTAAAGATTGTGCTGCAATACTGCAAGGCTCGTATCGTGGTGGATGCAGATGCCATCAGGCTTATCGCCGATAACAAGGATTTGCAGCAATACCTCAATAGAAGATACATTGTCCTTACCCCACACCTTGGAGAGTTTTCCCGCCTGTGTGGCAAATCGATCAAAGCTATCTATATGGATACCATCGGAGAACTCACCAAATATATTAAGAAAACCAAGGCTCAAATCCTCTTAAAGGGATACACAACTGTTTTCGCAAATGATAATTACTTGCTGTTTAATACCAGCGGAAATGACGGCTTGGCAACCGGAGGCAGCGGCGATGTACTAGCTGGTATAATTGGTTCTTTCCTTGCTCAGGGCTTGTATATTCCCACCGCCGCTATCAATGCATCATACCTGCTGGGTAAAACGGCAGAAAAGCTTAGCGAAACCCGCTTACCTGCGTCTATTTTACCCAGTGATATTATCGATAACCTGTTTGTGAAATAGGCTGTAGCGTAGGATTCCAATCCTACGAAAGAATAACCTTATAAATAGATATCAGAATGCTGCTCTACAACAACAATAAAGGATTATTAACATGAGTAAATTAGCACAAATGAACACCCCCATTTTCTGGGCAGAGGGGCATCCCGGCTCTCTGAGCCGCAACTCTTGGGAACTGGCAGTTACCGGTAGCTGCGATACCCCCCGTATTTTCACCTGGGACGAGCTACTAGCTCAGCCTCAAACAGAGGTGCAGGCAAGGCTCACCAGTGTAACCAGATGGTCTGTGGATGGAGCCTGGAAAGGCATCCTGCTCTCCGATATTTTAGACGAAGTAGGCATGAGACCAAGCTGCAAGTTTATCCGCTTTTGGTCGGTTGGCGAGATTTACGACACCTCTATCCCTCTGGATATCGCCCTCTTACCAAAATCCTTAATGGCACACAGCTTTGATAAAGAGTACTTAAACGAAGACTACGGCGGTCCCCTTCGTGCCTTCATCCCCTATCTCTGGGGTTACAAATCCGCCAAGAGCGTAGTCCGCATGGAACTCATTGACCACTATATTCCGGGCTTTTGGGAATTGCGTGGCTACACCGATAGTGGTGAAATTGAAGCCGGAGCTTGCCGGGATATAAACGACGGCGGTAAAATTAAACAAATCCCTGGTGGGGAAGTATTGCGGTTCGTCTAAATGAAATTCTGGCTACCCTATTTAAAAGCCATTTTGGCAATGCTTTTTTGGTCTGTAACCTTCGTATGGATAAAGGTTGCGCTAAAGACCTACCGACCCTACGAGATTACTTTTCTGCGGTTGGTGTTGGCGGCTACGCTGTTATTTTTGGTCATGTGGCTTAGCAAAAAGAGAGAAAAGATTAGCACCAAAGACTACCTCCACCTCATGCTGGTATCTTTCTGCGAGCCGTTTATGTACTTCATTGGCGAAG
>JALNXT010000202.1 GCA_023230245.1 Candidatus Cloacimonadota bacterium | reverse complement strand
TCGAAGGGCAAAACCGGTGGGATCACCAAATCCCAGTTCTGATTATATGGCAGAGCCGTAACAGTAGGATCACCATAAGTTGTAAAGCTCCACACAGCAGAGTTTAAGGCACTGCCAATGGCGTTATATGGGGCTATTCTCCAATAGTAAGTAGTTGCTGTACTTAGGTTTTCGGGAGGGCTATAGGTGTTTACCAGCCCTATATCCAGGTTGTCAACAAGGTTGGTGGGGGGATTGTTGGTGCCAAAAGACAAGCGATAACCAGTGGGAAATCCTCCCCCACTTTGCCAGTTTAAGGTGGCATTGGGATTAACTAATAGCGCTGCATTAGTGGGTGATACTAAAACGGCAGGATTGGGCGGGGTTGTCACCACGAAGGCAGGCATATTTAGCCTGATATTGGCGCGCTGAGGACTAAGAGATCCGGTTAGAGATGTTGAGGCATCAATAGCATCACTTTGGAAGCGCAGTGAACTCTGGAAACTTGTGGGAGTATAGAATACAGAGGCGTTCTGGGTGTAAGGACTGTCTATCATTGTTGTTACAATATCAATAAGGATGTTTGAAGCTCCGTTCCAGTTAAAGGGGGTACTGAAGATATGAGTGTTCCATCCTACACTGGGGAGATACTCAGGGGAGGAAAATACAGTGGTATATTCACCCACTTCATAAGTGTTTATTAAGGCAGTCTGCGAGGTTTGTTTCATTCTAATCGTGAAGCCAGGTAGGGGCAAGCAGGTGTTGGGACTTAATACGTTAAAAGCGATAGAGTTGATATTCCCCGCTCCACCTCCGGCATTTTCCAGTTCAGTGGCGAGGATCAGGTATTGCTGGCGATAATTCTTAAAATAGGTTCCGTAAGGAGTGGGAAAACCGGTGGTGGTATTGGCAATAGTTCCCTCGCCAATTGTCACAATAGCTTGCGCAAAAAGGCTATTCATCATCCCCATGGAAAGGATGAGTAACACCGCTAAGAACAAGGCTTTCCTCATTGTGTCTCCTGTTTAGTAAGCATTATTGCTGCAGCACATCCTGCTTCCAGTCCGGGCACTTGCTTCCATATCCCTATCACACCCCACCCATTCCCCGCTTTGTGGGAGTTAGGTGGGAGTTAATAAGTAAGTTGTTGCAAATAACGAGCCAGTAATGCAAACAATAATATAACACAAGCCTTTTTCAACACTTAGCTTGGAAGTTGCAGAGCTTTGCCCGATTTGGCAAGCAAAGCCCTGCGTGATAATAACCTTACTGCAACACAAGCTTTCGGGTTTGTCTGGTCTCTCCAGAATTAAAAGAAATCAGATATATCCCCGAGGGAAGCCTCTTCCCATCAGAGCTGTATCCATTCCAATGCAGCTCAAAATTACCTATGGCAATACCTTCGGTGCCATAAACACACGCTCCTTTGATGTTATAGACCTTCATGCTATAGGGCTGATTGGCTTCTTTAACTGCTAGCTGAATAGTTGTATGGTTAGAGAAAGGGTTGGGATAAACATTTCTAATCCCAGTAATTATCGGCGTTAGATCAGCCTCAGGGGTTGCAACGGCAATATCGTACAACGCCTCTGTTAAAGGACTCGGTAACCACCCGTCGAGAAAGGCTCTGGCACGTATCAAAGTAGTTTGAGTAAGGTGAATAGCCTGAGAATACAGTGAAGATGCTGCACTTGGCTCTGAGGCATCCAGCGTATAGCGAATCTGCGCTCCCACTGTGCCACAGCTAAGGCTCACATCCGCAAAGTTTTGATACAGCCCCGGCTCAGGACTGAATGTAGGAGTGGCGACAGTTTGCATTATCGTGATGGCATTAATAAGATAAGGATTCTCAGGATAATGTCCAACGATAGCTCCCACTTCAGAACTGAGGATTGGGGTAACGGAAACAACATCTTGTGCACTTTCGTCCCAAACCTTGAAGCTAATCTGTTCTCCGCTGCTTTCCGTATAAATCTGGAGAAGGCATCCGGCAATGCCACCGTTTACCAATATCACTTCCTTGCCACGAAGCTCTATATAGTCATCAACGTAAACAAAAGCAGCTAATACATCTCCCGCAACAGCAGGAACAGAATTAATGCTAACCTTTGCCATAACCGTTTCGCTACCGGTAAGAATTGCCGGTGTTCCCCACGGATCCACTGCGAAAGCGAGGTTGCACGTTAGCATTAAAACAGCGAGTACTAAGTAGCGAAGTTTCATTTATAACCTCTTATTTAAGAATCATCAGCTTAATGCTTTGGGCAGTGTTGCCACTGTTCATCCGGCAGAAGTAAACCCCGGAAGCAACATGATCTCCCTTATCATCGATACCATCCCACCAAAGCTTTTGCATACCAGCATCAAGCCGTCCCTGGAAGAGAGTTCTTACTCTTTGACCACGTATATTATATATTTCTATCTGCATGGAGGAAGCATCCTTCGCTACATTGAGCGTAATGGAAGTTCCATCTTTGAAGGGATTGGGATAGGCAGATGTGATACTGGTAACCAAGGCAGGAGTAGTAGGTTGTTCAGTTTTTAAGCTATAGTATTCACTCTTGGTATAATCACCTATTGTTTCCCCAGGTGTGCTGTTAAGAGAGGGATTCATGCTGTAAAGAAGGTTGCTATTGGGGCTGTATAATTTGAACTGGATCTGTTCTCCCGCCTCATCGCTAAACACCTGAAGCATGGCTCCCAGAACACCATCTACAGAGATAACTGTGGATAACCCGCGCAATTCATCGTTTACAAAGGCTGCCAGAATATCTCCCGCCTGTGCATTAATATCCAGTTTGCAGAGGATAGCTTGGCTATTGGTTTTGAGAACCGGAGCGCCCCAGATGTTACAAACAGGCAGCAAGTCTTGAGGTGCCGCTTTGCCGGAAGAAGGATAAACTAAAGGTGCAGCATTACTAAGCTTCATCCAGTAAGCGCGTCCGGGGCTTAAGGTGGTAAGCGTATTATAGGGATTACCTGGAATATATATACCTTCGGTGCCTTTCACCTGGATAATGCTGCTGGATATCGAGCCTAAGGCAGCGTTGATATTCATTGCAGATTGAGGCGTGAAAGCAGTAAGATTCCATCCCGCAGCCAGAGCTATAGGAATGGTGGTATTTATGGTAGCACCAGCTATCTGAAGAGCGCAAGCTTGGTTTACGGATACATAGTAACCCTTGCCATCGCTGAGGCTGTTAAGAGTGTTAAAGGGGTTGTTGGGTACGTACACACCAAGGGGACTCTTCACCATTTGCACGTGGGATAATATACCCGCGAAGATAGACGGAATATCCATGTTAGAGGGATGCACATTCAGTGAGACCATGTTCCAGCCGGTAGTTAAGCTTATATTCTGCGTAGTAGTGTTGCTGGCATGCAGCCAGAAGAGATTATCTGGGTAAGCACCCACAATCCCATTGATCTCGCTGGTCAGGGTTTCGCTGATATTTAATACCTCATTAGTGCTGGCTTTCCAAACTTTGAAGCTGATGTTTTCATCGTTGATTTCGGTGTATATCTGCATCAGGCAACCTGCAATACCATTATTTCGCTCAACAGTTCCTTTGCCACGTAGCTGAGAAACTCCTCCCACGTTTACAAAAGCAGCCAGAACATCGCCATTCGAAGCCTGGGCGCCATTGATTATCACTCCTGCCATCAGGCTCATGCTTCCACTAAGCACTACGGGTGTGCTAAAAGGATCGGTAGGAGGAGGAGGAGGTACGTAACCTCCGAAGTTAATCTGCAATTCAGCAAACATCACACGTCCGCCATCATTGGGAAACTCCGCTGGTGAATGGGTGTTTGAGCCCCAACTGTTATCGTCGTAGAACATCAAGCCCAGCTTGCCAACCCTTTGGCCATTTTGCATGCCTATATATTTCACTTTATCGGCTGGATAGACATACATCGGCTTGATGCCGGCAAATTGGGGAGTATCGACGTTATTTATCACGATTGGCTCGCTCCATGAATAGCCATTATTATCCGAAATGGATATGAAGATTTCCGGGGTATTGGCATAAGCGGCATAAGCTGGATTGGCATACTTATTGAACAGCCTTGCCCGATAAGAATTCTGCCAAACTACTGCCATCATGCCTTGTCCGTTTGCTTCGGTTACTTTAATGTTGTTCAGATGAAACATCATGGCATAATCATGTGAATCTTCATTCCAATAGGGGAAGTTCCAGTCAGTTACCATACTTGGGTATTGAGCACCGGTAGCATCTGTTAGATACTCATCGACAACTCCAAAAGGTGCTTCCATATCCCAAGGCGT
>JALNXT010000201.1 GCA_023230245.1 Candidatus Cloacimonadota bacterium | reverse complement strand
TTTAGAGTTTTCTTTGGGGTGAGCAAGATCAATTTCTTTATGCGCCGTATTGTAATCTCCGCTTACCAGCACTATTTTGCCAGTTTGACGCTTTTCTTCCATCACTTCCAGACAGCGGTCGTAAAAACGCAGTTTGTAGGCAAGCCTCACATCATCCTTCTGCCCATTGGGGAAATAGATGTTGAAGAGGATGAATTTATCGTACTCTGCGATGTTTATCCTGCCTTCGCTATCGAACTCGTCACTGCCAAAGGCGGAAGAAAAGCTTTGGGGGAGCAGCTTGCTAAATAACGCGGTGCCGGAGTATCCTTTACGCTCTGCATGCGACCAATACACAAGGTATTCGGGCAGTTCAGAAAGCTCTGGCGGTATCTGCTGCTCTTGCAGCTTGGTTTCTTGCAGTCCAATGATATCAGGATTAGCTAGTTTAATGTTTTCTACAAAGCCTTTATTCAGTATTGCGCGCAGCCCATTTACATTCCAAGACCAGATCTTCAATTTCAAACTAACTCCTGATGCTCAGTTAATACTTAACGCTAATTTCATACGCGTCTAAATCGAACCAATCCTGATCCATAGGATATTGCCACAGAAGGTTCTTTTGCTTTTTTTTATTATTCTCCATGGGATTGATTTCTTTCGCTGCACTGGGGAGATTTAGCTTGAAAACCATATTCATGCTCAGCAGGTCAATATAATCCTGGCTTCCGATGGATGCTTGCAGGCTCAACTGGCGAAGGTCTAGCGCAAGTGATTTCTTTTTACCCTGCTTGCTAAACTTGATGCCTCTATCGGGATCGGTGCAGATTATCTTTTGCAGGGTTTGAGGCTTATTAAAAGTAAACTCCATAAAATAGTTAAAAGTAACCTCGTCGGCAGTTTCAGATGCTTTGCTATCTATTGAGATTAGCTCTGCTCCTTCGGTGTTGCGCACTATGGTAGCCAGTGAATCAAAAGGGTTGTCCTTCGCCAAGAGTTCATCAATAGATCCCAATTCGTCCATAGCAGGCAGGATCATAGACATCTCGATTCTCGCTTTTCCCGAATCGTCTTTGTTTAACCAAATTTCGTGGCTCACATCAATCCTGCAAGCTCCCAAGCCTATTAGTAAGATAACCCACATAGACATCTTCAAAAAGCTTTGTTTGTCTGTCTTCATATTAATCTCCCTTTTTGTATGCTTATAGTACAAGCTAACTGAGCCAGCAGCGGAAAACAAGCGAAATGATTGGTGTTCCAATGCTACTATAATGATTTAGCCAGAAAACAACAAGGGTGCAGCTATAAACTGCACCCTTAATTTGAGCTAAATAATAGGCTTATTTGATAATTACAAGTTTCTTGGTTTGGCTAAGAGAAGGAGAGGAAAGCTTATAGAAATATATTCCGCTTGAGCAGCTATTGCCCTTGCTATCCTTACCATCCCAATTTAAAGTATGATACCCTGGTGTAACTGGCATGGTCTTAACAACCTGTCCAGTTACGTTATAGACGGTTATTTCTCCGCTTTCACCGGCTTTCAAATCAACCTTGAAGCTGGAACTATAACCTGCGCGGAAGGGATTGGGATAGGCATCGCTAAGCAGATTACGGCTGGGGAAAGCTGGTGTATCGGTGTTGCTGATAGTTTTGCTAATTGGGCCAAAGAAATCGCTGCTTCCGTCCATGGAGATAGCTTCCAACCAGAAATAGTAGGTGGCAGGCTCGGTTAAATCCGAGGCGGTAAAGCTGTAGTTTGCGCCCATGCTTGTGTTGTCGGGTAGAATTATCACAGGGGTTAGGCATGAAGCATTGGAAACATCGCTACTTGTATTGTAATAGACCTTGAAGCCGCGTAAAGAGGTTTCAGAGGAAGTAGTCCAAGCTAAAGCAATCAAATTTTGTGAGTTTACCGTGGCGTTAAATGAAGCGAGTGTAACCGGCAGGGGAACATCAGGCTTGGCTAATGAAAACTCTAAAGCCCTTTGCACGTTTTTAACTTCCCACGCATCAATAATATTATCCCAAGGGACGAATTGCATTAAAGCATCCAAGGGGTCTAAGTTCAAGGCAACAAAATCGGGAATGGAGTACCACTGATTTGTCCCTATTACACGCGTTACCACTGTCCAATCATTCTTTCCTTTTGCCAAATCGAGAACAGATGCTTTCAAGAGTAAATCTGCTTTGAAAGTACTGAGAGTTGTTCCAATTTGCCAATACTTATTGGGCTTATCCTGTAAGGCTACAGGGAAGGCTCCATCAGGAGTTTGCTTAACTTCATTCACATAAAAAGTACTGAGGTCTGCCGCCTCTCCACCTTCAACTCCATCGATAAGATTTACTTCCAGGTTTTGTAAAACGAAGGGGTAAATTACGGGGAAGGGAAGGTTCATGTCCAAGGGAGCGTTCACAGGATTGCTGGCCAGCGTTGCGGGCGAAACATTCAAAGTAAAAATGAACCAAGCCTTATCAACTGAAGTAGCAGAGATAATGTTTTCCATGCTCATTTTAATCTTATAGTCGGCTGCTGCAAAAGGTGCTGTCCACGCTGGATCTGTTGACAAATCCATATCAAGATCGCCAAAACCAAAGCCGGTTTGATATGTTCCGATGAATGCACCGCTGCCGATATCTCCCTGCCAGGTACCAAAACCGGGTATGGAGTGAAGAGCCGCTTCTGTCGGGTAGGGAGTGGTGATTTCAAAGGTGGCATTCTTCAAAAAAAGCACAGGGACATTGTTGTATTCTATGTGTCCTTTCGCGTTGGAATACACCCTAACGTCACCAGCTTGACCAGCCGCTGCCCAAGGTAAAAGCGGATTGGTGGTGTTTACTCTTCTAAAAGAAACAAGTTCAAATTCATTAGCAGGTTCAAACACCAGCTTCACCAATGAAGGATCGAGCGCCAAGGGGTGGGTTGAACCAAAACAGGTGATGGTGGTTTCTTTGCCGGGGGTAGTACCTACATGCACTTTCTGCTCTGAAAAATAATGCAATGGGGTAGTAGCATTATAGGTAAAGTGTTGACCGTCACTAAAAAACAAGCCTGCACCTGTATTATCGGCGTCATAAATCCAGTTTCCGCTGCGTTCGTAGGCCTCAAGGTTGTTTACTGCGAAGCTAAATACATTTTGGGCAAGCACCATAGTGGGCAGGATTGTTAGAGCGAGTATGATAATAATCCAAGTTCCACTTAATGCAGATCTCGTTAAGACTCTGTACATAATATCTCCTATGTCAGCAATGTTTCAGAGAGAGAAAGCTTAGACACTTCTCAACTCCGTGCTGGTTAGACACATAATAATCTATAATGGGTTTGAAAACAAGTACCAAAATATCGCTTACTATAATCCAGCTAAAAAAAAGAGATTGACACTTAAGTAGGTTTCCATACATCTGGCATTCTGATAACAGTGATGATAACATAGGAGTTACGATATGAATTACTTTTTAACCGAAGATCAACTTGAAATGCAAGAACTGGCAAAAAGAATTGCCGTAGAGAAAATGAAGCCTCTATCCGAGCATTATGACGCAGAAGGCATCTTCCCTTGGGACATTGTGGAAATAATGAGACAAAGCGATTTGTTTGCTATCCTTATTCCTGAAGAATATGGCGGAATCAGCGGCAACGTTGTTGATCTGGCTGTCGTTACCGAAGAGCTTTGTGCCGTTGATGCGGGCATTGCTTTGGCTTTTGGTGCCACTGGACTGGGGATGTATCCCATCTTAATCGCCGGCAATGAAGAGCAAAAGAAGAAGTATCTTGGGCAGATTGCAGCAGGTGAACAGCTTGCAGCTTTCGCTCTAACTGAAGCCAATGCCGGCAGTGATGCAGGCGCCATAGAAACCACCGCTCGTAAAGAAGGCGATACCTATGTTTTGAACGGAACCAAGCAATGGATCACCAATGGTGGCGAAGCTGGTATCTATACCGTATTTGCCATGACCGACAGAACCAAAGGTGCAAGAGGTTGTTCTTGCTTTGTAGTGGAAAAAGACACACCCGGATTCAGCTTTGGCAAGAAAGAAAACAAGATGGGCATCCGTGCTTCATCCACCAGAGAGCTTATCTTTGAAGACTGTGTAATCCCCGCTGCCAACCTTCTGGGACGGGAAGGCACCGGTTTTATCACCGCCATGAAAGTCTTCGACAAATCTCGCCCGATGGTTGGTGCACAGGCTGTTGGTATAGCTCGCGGAGCTTTCGAAGCAGCAGCACGCTATTCTCAGCAACGGATTCAATTTGGCAAACCCATCTCCAGCAATCAGATCATCCAGTTTATGT
>JALNXT010000200.1 GCA_023230245.1 Candidatus Cloacimonadota bacterium | reverse complement strand
GATGATGGGCCGATAGGCTTGGAACTGATCAATATATTTTACGATTCTCTCCCCTGCGACAGGGTGTTCTTTTATGAGCTCGTACTCACTTTTTGTCAGCTTGGAGGGCTTGTTCAATATCTCTTCTGGGATCCCTATCTTACCGATATCGTGCAACAATGAACCGCCTTCGAGGGTATGCATGGCTTCTTCTGAAAAATTGAGAGCTCGGGCTATGGCCAGCGAGATGCTACGCACACGGCTACAATGTCCTTTGGTGTATGGGTCCTTCTGTTCAATAGTCTCGGTAAACGCTTCAAGGGTTGAAAGAGTGGTGTTCTTCAGAGTCCCAAGAGCACTTTGCAACTGGTCTTCCAACTCTTTCTGATGGGCGATCGAGTAATCCTTCTCAGCAACTTCATCCTGCTTGAGGGCATTGGCATCCAACACTCGGGAGACACACTCCACCAGCACCTCGCGATGCACCGGCTTAGACAGATAGTCGCTCGCCCCTAGACGAATCGCCTTCATCCCTGTATCGAGATCATTGAAGGCTGTGAGCATGACGACAGGTATGAGTGGGTAGTTGCGCCTGAGAATTTCAAGGAGCTGCATACCTGAAAGACCTGGCATCTTAATATCTAAAAGCACCAGGTCAACTGTTGTGGCGCAGGTCTTAAGGATGGCAAGCAACTCATCACCATTAGAGCAGACAGTAACCTGATATCCCTCTTTTCTGAGTAATATCTGTAGGACCTTACGGATGGCCTGATCATCATCGGTAGTTATGATATGTTTTTGCATACTTTGGGTCTCCAAAATGGGGCGCTCTAAAAGAAAAAGGGAGTACACTTTCTATACTCCTCATATTCAGCAAACATCTTTGGAAAAAATATATGATCTTCTACCGCTATCAAGATGAGGTTGCACAGGGTTAGCCCCATAAAAAGCATAGTAATACGATAGTTCCAATAGTATATTGATCCTAAAACATTGATTATTGTATACCAGATAAAACCAGGATGTCTAGATATTTTGTAAGTTCCCTTTCTGTAAAGTTTCCCCGTTCCGTCAGAAAACAGAACGATCTCTATCATAACAGAATAGACAAGCAGCAGGGCAAAGACAATGACCAGGGGGAAGATGATCCATGCAAAATAGCCAGGAAGGGGCGAAACCCAAGTGAAGAAAATCACCGGGTACGGCAGAGCTGTGATAAAAAAACCTGCATAGAGAAACTTCCTCAGCAAGGATTTATCACGTAAAATTGCCACATCATAGAGTCCAGCAAGCAAATATCCGGTGGCGCCTAGGAGAAATAGTTTGATTAATTCCATATATTGGCTCTATACTAATACAAATCATCTAACTTTGAAAGAAAAAAGGGTTTTTCATGATAATTGATATCTCAACTATTATCCCTCTAGTGGCCTTTATACTCTATGTATTTTTTGCTATATTCGGATTTATGCAATATAAGAAGGATGGCTTCTACTGGTCATTCCAACTCTATATGGTATTTGTCTCTATCTGGAGCTTTGGCTCTATGATGATGCATCTCAACAGTGGCATCATGACGCCTCTCTTTTGGAATAGGATTATGCTTGTAGGCCTGCTTTCTGTACCATTTGGGCTTAGTAACTTTGTTGTTGATATGCTGGAAATACATAAACGATCCATCAGGATATTCATTACTTCCAGCTATTTCTTGATTATTCCCCTGATGATACTCAACTTTTCCGGAAATATTGTTTCCGAAGCAGGCTTCACTTCCGAGGGAGTCTTTTTCTACAAGCTTGCTCCCGGTTCGGTATCAGCATACTCCATCAGCTATGTATATCTGATACTTACCCTCATCATTCTCATGATTGGATCCAAGTACAAAACGCTGAAAAAGGCCCACAATAACCTGTTGCTTCCCCTTATCGGGGTGGTGGTGATGCTCATTGGCATCCTGATGAACATTGTTCCAAGCCTAGGAAAATATCCCATCGACATCTTTGCAGCCACCATCAACGCCGTGTTGCTTTTCTACACCATATACAGGTACAAACTGATTAGCTATTCACGCATTGGCATCAATATTATCTATTCCACCATCCTTGCCATCATAGCATCTATATGCTACTTCATCATCATCTCCGTCGTCCAGATATTCAACAGCAACTTCATTCCCGGTGATATTTTACCACTCACCATCATCCTGGGTGTTGTCACTGTCCTTATCATTCATCCCTTAAGGAACATGCTCGCATATATGGTAGACACAATCATCATTCCCAAGCGACACCCCTACCAGACAACCATCAGGAACCTCAGCCATAAGCTTACCACCATCGTAAACCTCAAGGAGCTTGGCGATGTGGTGGTAAATACCCTAAGTTCTGGCCTTAAGACAGAGTGGGTCATATTTGTGGTTAAGCGACTGGACAATGGTGACACGTTCAACATGATAGCAAACAGCAAATGTCCAACCTCTCTCAAGGAAGGCGATGAAGTCATATTCAAGTTCCCCCCCTATGTGGAGGAAAAGCTCCACAAGCTCAGAAGCGTAAACATCTCTTCCATTCTCAATGTAACCCCGGAAGAGCAACGCATGGAGGTCAGTGACCAGCTTCCTCCCGCTGATGTTCTCATCCCCTTGGTCTTCAGACAACAGATAGCCGGGTACATTCTCATCGGCTACGACTATACCAAATCGCTGATAACTTCAATCGAGCTTGAAGCGCTGGAAATCCTTGCAGCACAGAGCTCCCTCTCCTTGGAAAATGCGCTTTCATTCGAACAGCTTCGTGAGCAGGGAGATGAACTGACCATGAGCAAGAACAAGATGGAGGCCATTTTCAATGGTATCGCCTCCCCTGTCTGCCTGATAGATATCGACTATACCATCCAAGAGGCCAATACAGCGGCTGTCGCCTTTTACGGCAACAACAGGAAAAACCTCATCGGCAACAAGTGTTACCGTGCATTCTTCCAACGACCGAGGCCCTGTCAATTCTGCCAAGCTCTCGATTGCATGCATAACGGAGCTGTCCAAGAGACTGAGGCAACCATCAAGGAGAAGATATTCTCCTTCCAGTTCCATAATGTGAAGGTTCCTGAGAACTCCAAGAAAGTGTTCATCGAGATCATCAACGACATTACCGAGCAGAAGAACCTGCAGGAGGAGTTGGTGAGGACGGAGAAAATGGCTGGCATAGGAACTTTGGCGGCAGGCATTGCCCATGAGTTGAACAATCCACTTGCAGGGATTCTCGGAACTGCTGAGATAATGCTCAGCGAGGTTGAGCAGTCTCATGTCCATCATGAGTATCTTGAGGATATACTGGCGTATTCAAAGACTGCAGCCGATGTCATCAAGGAGCTTTCCCTCTACTCCCGCAAGGAAAAGGATGCATCGGAAAAGGACCATTCCCTAGAACTTGTAAGGATTCTGGAATTCTCCCTCAGGCTTGCCCTGCGGGGAATAGACTCCCAGAACATCGATGTCAGGCGCAACTACCATGCCCTGCCTTACTTGGAAGCAAACGAAAGCAAACTGCAGCAACTATTTCTGAACTTCATTGTTAATGCCATCCAGGCTATGGATGGTAATGGGATACTTACACTTTCCTGTATGGAAAATGATGATCTGATCATTGTAAAGGTTGCTGATACCGGGTGCGGTATCGCAGATGAAGATCTCAACCAGATCTTTACCCCTTTCTTCACTACGAAAGCACCGGGTTCGGGCACAGGTCTCGGACTCTCCAACTGTTATACCATAGTTGAGAAAATGGGAGGGAGAATTAGAGTGAAAAGTGAAATGGGTGTAGGTACGGAGTTTACCACAATTTTTCCAGTGAATGACGACAGAAGGGAAACCATCCGTTTCTCGCTGGTCGATGACCAGGCAGGAATGAATGATGTGTTCTTTATCCAAAGGAAGGTTTTGGTCGGGGAGAAGGGCTATCTTGAAGAATCCATCCACCGCCAACAGGACGAAAAGGCTATGCATATTCTGGCCTTCAAGGGTCTTCAACCGGTAGGGACCGTCTCCCTGATGACAAGTGAGCATTTTTGGCCCTTGCCCATCAGCGAATACTTTGATATTGAGTCAGTGCTGCACTCACGCAACTGCTCTGAGATCATCCGCTTGGCCGTCCTGCCGGAGATGAGGAACACCTCGGCCTCCATAGGCCTCATCATCCTAGTATTCCTATTAGCACGGAGCAAGGGCGTGGAGAACCTTGTCATTGATGTGTTTGCAGACGACCTGAAGACCATCAAGCTGTATAAGAAGTTTGGCTTTCAGG
>JALNXT010000199.1 GCA_023230245.1 Candidatus Cloacimonadota bacterium | reverse complement strand
AATATTGTTTGCGCTTCGCGATCCTTCACGCTCTCCGTGTTTCCTGCTATTTTTATACTCATATCAGGAATCTCAATAACATTCACAGTAACGAAAGCAGAAAGCCTTTTGAGGTATTCTGCTATGCCTTCGTTTAGCCATGCATCCTTGGTTTTTCCAACTTGGATAATGCTAATTTTCACGAAAGTGCTATAGTAGCGAGTCCCATTGCCATGCATAGCATCTTTGTCTCTGCGTCGTCTGCTCGGGAAGGTATCAGAATTGGAACTTTTGTACCCATAACAACATGTGCAACACGGTATCCGCAATAGTAGGTTAAGGTTTTGCCGAATATATTGCCAGCCTCAATATTGGGAACGATTAAAATATCCGCAGCTCCGCCTACCTCTGAAGTAATACCTTTCATCCTTGCTGCTTCTACATTTACGGCATTGTCAAATGCTAAAGGGCCTTCAATGATGCAGCCAGGGATTTGTTTTCTTTCATTCATTTTGGCAATAAGAGCAGCATCAACTGTGGATGGCATCTTTGGGTTTACCGCTTCGACAGCGGAAAGAACGGCAACTTTAGGATTGGGATTGCCCAATGCATGCGCTACCGCAACTGCGTTTTTGATAATGGCTATTTTTTCTGAAAGCACGGGCTGGATATTTATCCCCCCATCGCTCATCAATTTGAGTCCGGAAGGGTGTTCATAGGCGAGAACATCAGAGATAACTTCACTAATTCTTAAGCCATTTTCTTTATCGAGCACAGCTTTCAAGAGTACCGATGTATCCGTCTTACCTTTGAGGATAAGATCGCCTCTGCCTTCTTTTACGAGAGCTACGGAGACTGAGGCAGCTTTCTTTAGGTCTGTTCCCGTATCCACAATTTCGAAGCTATTGGCTAAATCGGGTGCTAAATCATGGAGTAAACTAAGAATTGCGGATTTATCACCTACCAGTATGCTATCGGCTAGGTTTTCCCGTTTGGCTAAAATTGCCGCATCCAGAACCGATTCTGTCTGAGCTGCCGCAATTATCACGGTACCTTTTCTACCTTGCTTTACTTTTCCCATCATTTCATCGAAGTCTTTGTACATTTCTCTTCCCTTAAACTAATAATTGTATTTCTCGATAAACTCATCTGCGAATGTATCTTCTTCAGGTTTAATCTCATTGAGAATCTTACGAAGGGCTTCCTTTTGTATCTGTCGCACTCTTTCGCGGGAAAGACCCATTACTTCTGCTATTTGGGCAAAATTGCGTGCTTCCCGATCTTCGTTCAATCCAAAATACGTTCTCACAATATCCGCTTCTCTGGAATCCAGTTTATCTATTGCCTGATTGATCTTATCGTGCATTCTGTCGTTGTAATATAAACTCTGGGGATCAGGGGTGCTTTTATCTACCAGCAAATCTTTGACAGAGTAATCTTGATAGTCGGAAGTGGAAAGAATCTCATCAAAGGAACTGGTTTCCGGGATTTGTCCTTTTAGTTGATCTATCGATTTGCCCGTTATATTCATGCGTTCGCTCAATTCTTCTGTAGAAGCTGTTTCACCAGTTTCAGTATATATCCTATCTGAGGTTGCCTTCACACGATGCGCAGCACTAGATTTCCCTAGAGGTACTCTGATGAGGGAGCTTTTTTCACTTACGGCCAGCATGATCCTTTGCTTTATCCACCATATAGCATAGGAAATGAGCTTTATGTCTTTATCGGGATCGAATTTTTCTATCGCTTTTATCAAGCCAATGTTACCTTCACTGATTAGCTCGGATAAAGAAAGCCCCCGATTTTGATATCGGGCTGCGATTTTTACCACAAACTTTAGGTTAGACTGGATTAAGAGGTTTAAAGCATCGGCATCACCTGCATTGGCTTTAATTCCCAGCTCATGCTCTTTTTCTCGGGTTAGTGTTTTAAACTTGGAAATCTCATTCAGATAATTCTGTAAAGCTTTGTCGGCAAATACACTTTCTCTTCTATTCATGCGATATCCTTAAGTACTTATTTCAAAGGCAGCACTTTTCGTGGGTTTAGTGCCTTCCCTTTTAACCGATATTCAAAATGCACATGTGAGCCCTGGGCATTTCCGGTTGAACCTACGTTAGCAATGTGTTGACCTTGTTTCACAACGTCATTCACGCTAACCAAATTCTTTTCGTTATGCGCATACACAGTCATTACAAAATCAGGATGTTCAATAACTACCACATTCCCATAAGCACCCTGCACCCCTGAATATACCACCGTTCCATCTAGCACAGCATAAATTGGGGTTCCTGGTTTGGCACCCAAATCTATGCCCTTATGAGGCTTGCCATTTCTCAATCCATATTCTGAGATAACCTTGCATTCCGCTGGCATAATTAGGTCTGTTCGTATTTTATCCTTCTTTTGCACATCATCTTCAGGAGGGATTTCCGTAGGTTTTATGGTGCCATCAAGGCGTTTCTTTCCTGCCAAATAAATCCTTTGCCCAACTTTCAGGTTATTACTGGTAATGTTATTTAGCCTCTTTAGTTCATCAACCGTCATGCCGTTATCTGTAGCTATCCGAAAGAGCGTATCTTTCTTTTGCACTACATAAACTCTTTCAATCACCACCGAATCTGGAGCTGCGGCCGCTGATAGCTGGCTACCTGTGGGGGGGGTAATCGTACCAGGATAAATCGGCATCTCTTGTGAAGTTGATCCTCCTGAAGGGTCTTTAATAATAATCTTATCGCCGGGATGAATTGGCACCGAACTATCAGCAAACCCGTTCCAAGCAAGCATTTCCTTCAAATCAATCTTGTTATCCAAACTTATCCGATAAAAGTTATCCTTAGGCTTCACGATGTAATAATAATCCGCACTCAATTGGGCAGGAGGAGTAAGAGCTGGCAGCACCGGTGGGTATTGAGGCTTGATAACTGCACTTGGCACTATCTTTGGAGTAACTTCCTTGATAGGTTCTGGAACCGGGGGCGGGGTAGGAACCGGAGTCGGAACTGGAGTTGGGGTAGGAGCCGGATCCGCAGTCGGAACAGGAGTTGGAGCCGCAGTTGGCGCAGCAGTCGGAATAACCTTGGGAGTTGCTGGTTTGGGTTTAATTGCGGGTGCTTCAGCTTTGATGATAAGTTTATCACCTATAGATAAGCTATTCCCCTTTAGATCATTTAGCTTCATCAATTGTTCAACAGTTGTTCCATACTGCTTACTCAAGGCGTACAATGTATCGCCTTTTTTAACAGTATGAATTTGTGGGTTTGCTAACAATGTTGCAGGTATAATCAACATTATCTGCAACACCAGCAGCCATATTAATCTATTTAATTTCAAAATCATGATACTTCTTTGCTGAATCTAATTTAGCGACTTCAATTTTATCCACCCTTGCCATGTAATAACCAGTCGCAATGGCAAGTTTGAATCCCTCTAATGCGTACTCTTCTGCCTCGGCTAGAATAAATACCGATCCATCGGACACATTGCGCACATAACCACGAATTCCATACTGAATCGCTACCTTTTGGACTTGCCAACGATAGCCGACTCCCTGTACTCTTCCATGGACAATTATTTCCCAAGTTGCCATCTGACACACCTTTAGAGTATTTGTTCTTAATAAATGAAGTGCCGATATTTGTCAAGAACTGGTTTTTAAAAGGCATCCGTCCTGCTCTTTTATGCTGTCTTATTTATTGCTCAAGTTCAATCATGGTGGGTAAGTTTATTTTGCTTGTAAGCTGATTCATTTCTTCATCTATCTTTTGTGCTTTTATTGCCCTAGCATTGCCCTATCATTGCCCATAATAAGGGCAATGGGTGGGCAATGATATGACAGTAGAGGCACAGGTAAAACAAAACTGAACCTTGTGACCCATCCTAAAATAGGCTAATTTCATGCTGATATTTGAACCGTCTCAATTCAAGATAAAAAGACAATATTAAAATAAGTGTTGACTCCATATCCAGCGTTAAAAAAGGTGTAACATTGGAGATAAATGCTAAGTATGAAAAGAATTATCGTAGCTATTGATGGTCCCGCAGCTTCTGGTAAAAGCACAACTGCCAAGCTTTTGGCAAAAAAACTTGGTTACATCTACCTGGATACAGGTGCGATGTACCGGGCTTGTGCTTACGCAGCAGCTCAAAAGGGGATATCTATCGATAACAGAGCTGCGATTGAGGCTTTGATGGACAGCATGAATCTCACCATTGGCTACAGCGAAACGGGTAATGTCATTTACCTCGATGGCGAAGATATCAGCTCCGGCATCCGCACTCCAGAAATATCAAATGCTGCGTCCGCTATTTCGG
>JALNXT010000197.1 GCA_023230245.1 Candidatus Cloacimonadota bacterium | reverse complement strand
AGGCTTCACGGCAAGGGTATCTCTGGTAGCTATATAAAAAGCCTGTACCTCTTTATCTGTAACCTTAACTTTGGAAGAGATATACTTATTCACCAATTGCTCGGTAAGGGCGCTTTCGGTAAGCATGTCTGTGTAGTATTTCAGCAGGTCAGATTCCGTAAGCTTGCTTTTTTTAAGGTCGTTTATAAAAGCCTGATCGGAAGGATAGCGGGTTTTAATCTGTTTCAAATAACGCTCGGCACTTCCTTTAACACGGGATTCGTCTATTTTAATGTTCAAATCCTTGGCTTTCTGAATCATCAGCCGCTGTTCAATCATCTCACTTAATACACTTCTTGGGTCTGTATCAGGTTTTAACATCTTGGCGCTTTGCATCTGTGCCAGTTGTTTCTGTAAATCCGATAGCAGGATTACATCCGTTCCTACTTTGGCAACTATTCTATCGATCACTTCTGCACTGGCAGCGATTACCGCCATCAGCAGCAGAAGCACAATAAGGGCTTTTTTCATGCTAATTCCTTCTTAGTAATAATATATCTTATCCATGTGGGATTTGATTTCTTTCAAAAGGTCTTGATACACCTGATCCTGTTTTTCCAGGATTATCTTGCGCTTGATATCAGCACGATAGTCCTCAAAATTAGCTTCCTGGGAAGTATCACGTTTATCTGCTATGCGAAAAACGAACCAAAGTTGGTTCTGACTTACAATTCCATATCCGTTTTCGGCAATATTCCGCGCTGCTAACCAGAAAGTGCTGTCTGCTCCGGCTGCCGAAACAAAGCCCATCATACCGTTTTTGGCTTTCAATGCTTCCGTGGAATAGCGCTGCACCGCTTCATTAAAATTCATCCCTTGGGAAACCTGACCCAGTACTTTCTCTGCACTTATCTTATCTTCCAGGGCTATGCGTTGCACGCTATATTCTGCTGCCGATTTCTGAAACTCGGACTGATGAATGCGGAAGTAATTGAACAACTGATCCTCCGAAACCTGAACTTCTGCCAGCCTTTTGGAGATCAGGGCATTGGCTTTCACTTTCTTGGCTGCATAGAGAATACGCTGTTTTACCGCAATATCCTTATCAATCTTGTTATCATCGGCATATTTAGCCAGAATGCTTAGGTTTACCCAGTCCTCGATATACTTCTTGCGCTGGTCTGCCGATAAAGCATCCCATTCTGCCACCCCAAAGGTAGCTTTGAAGTTTTCCAAATATAACACTTCATCACCCACCTGCGCCAGGGCTATGCCTTTCTCTTCCTTTTTATTACACGCTGCCAAGCTGATGGCGAGCAGTATAATTAAGGCAACACGATATCTCATTGCTTCAAATAGGGCGGAGTAAAGGTAATGCGAACATAAGGTTTTTTAGCTTCAGGAGTGGTAGTGCTAAAATCGTAAAACTCTATCTCACCAAAGCTCTGCCTTTCCTGCGTGGATTGAATGGTGAAGCCATTAGACGGCTTTTCACCCGAAATATAAGCTTGTATCAAAGGAGTAACATCAATCTCGAGGCTATCTCCCACAACCGTTCCGGTACTGAAGGGAGTTAGGCTTAGTGCCTGATAATCTGCAATCAAGGGTGGGCTGGTGATGCTAATATCCTCTCTGGTAAGGTTGAAGGGGAATAAACTGTATAAAGCACCACCCAGGTAATAGGGATTGTTCTTGGCATGCAACACCACCACAGCACGATTCACGGTGAGACGTTTGATATCCTGGCTACTCATCTGATTTCCATCGTTATCCTTAAATAGAGTAGGGTTGGAAACCCATTTGAGGTAGATCCGTGTCGCCTTGGGATTGCTAATCTTCCAAGCTGTGGAAATAGCTTCCTGATTAGCGGTAAGCGTATAACTATCCTTAAGTGCTTTAGTATTAAAAACTTGATATGCAGTCTCAGCTACCTTTCTGTATCTAAGATTAAGCTTGGCGCCATCGCTGCCTTCTGCCGATCTAAACTCCACAAAACCATTATCAACTACCTTCACTGCAATATTAAAGCCGGTGCTGTCTGCATTGGTTTCCCAGTTTTTTACCACATCCGGAGTAAGTTTTAACTTCACATCAATACCAAAGATAGATATCGAATCTGCTATTTCAGTTTCGGTATTGGGAATATATTCCATGTTATTCATTACAGAAAGGGTATCATTCCAGGCTCCGTTTATCTTATACAAACGCAGCTTAAGCTTGGTCGCAGTTGCGGGAGAACGCTTAACGAGAGTCAGGTTTACATAGCAGCTATCCAAATCTACCAAATCTATAGTCGCCTGTCTGGGCAAACCTACAAAGCGCATATAAGCCACTGCCTGAGTATCCTGGTAATCTCCGCTTAAGAGTTTTGCTTCGCTGCCTGTGATCACCCGCAGGGTATCCGAAGGAAAACTGAATCCATCAATAATACCACTCGGGTCATCTATCGTTTTGGTATTTACATTGCTCCAATTATTTCCTGTCAGGTTGTTCTTTCTGGTACATCCAGAAACTGCCATAAGGCTAAGAGAAATAAGAGCCAGCCACAACAAAAGCTTTTTGAACGAATCCATAATAATAATCCTATTAATAAGAGATTTTGATATTTAGTAACAGTAGTAGGCTTTGTGGATATGGGGATAATCGGTCAAGTAATTTCTTTTCTACATAGCCACAAGTCACTTGCAGAAGGTGGGGATATGTGGATAACTTGTGTACAACTGCTACCCCAAGTCTGGCTTTATCCACCGCTAAATTGCCAAAGCCCTTTATCCACAAGTTATTCACAGTTATCCACATGGGCTTGTGCACTTGTGTGGATAACTCACCAAAATAGTGTAAAGGTGGAAGGGTGGAAGAGTGTAACAGAGCAGTAGTTTGAGTGCTATTTTCATAGCTTGAGATAGGCTGTGGATTATTTATAAAAACAGGAATGCTGTCCAATATGTGTTTCACTTTTTCACTTTTCCACTCTTTCACGGTGTTTCAATTCCTAATATTCTTGATCATCATTTCCACGCGGGCACGAAACTCGTTATCTTCGCGAAACTGATTATCTATCATCTTTTTGGCATGTAAAACGGTGGTGTGATCTTTGCGATTGTAATATTCGGCAATTTCTTTTAGGGAAAGCTGAGGAATCAGCATATTTGCCAAATACATGGCTACTTGGCGCGGGAAGGCAACTTGCTGTTTGCGGGTTTTTTCCATCATCTGCATGGGTGTGAGACCATAAGTAATGCAGACTTGCTTAGTAATCGCATCCAGAGAGATATTGCGCAGCTTTTCGGAAATCATATCGGAGAGGATATCCTCGGCGGTGCTTTCATCAATATCTTCGGGATTTAGCTTGTTATATGACGAATAAGCCAGAATACGGATCAGTGAGCCTTCCAATGCACGCACACTACTGGTGATGTTATCGGCGATATAGTTGAATACGCTGTCACTTAAAACAATGTTCTCCGGTTCGGCTTTTTTACGCAGAATAGCCACTCTGGTTTCAAAATCCGGATTCTTAAGATCGCACATCAAACCGCTTTCAAAGCGGGTTACCAGCCTTTTTTCCAGATCTGGTATGTCTTTGGGAGGACGGTCGGACGTAAGCACAATCTGCTTCTTGTTATCAAAGAGGGCATTAAAGGTGTGAAAAAACTCTTCCTGAGTGCCTTCCTTGCGGGATAGAAAGTGAATATCATCCACCAGCAGCAAATCCACCTTGCGAAACTTGGCACGAAAATCGGGCATTTTATTACTGCGGATGCCATCGATCATTTCGTTGGTAAAAGCTTCCGAAGTGGTATAATAAATTGAGCAATTGCGCCCTTCTTTGGCTACAAAATTGCCCACAGCCTGCATCAGATGAGTCTTTCCCATGCCGCTTTCACCATAGATGAACAGCGGATTGTAGGTATAACCGGGGGATTCTGCCACGGCTTTGGCAGCGCTGGAGGCGAAGTTATTATTCTTCCCCACCACAAAATCTTCAAAGGTGTAGCGTTCGTTCAGCTTGGCATTCAAGGTGATGCGGTTACCTGTATAATCAGGGATATCCCCGCTTTCACTGGAAACCCTGTGCGGATGCGTGATAAACTGAATGTCATACTTGCGTCCATACAAGCTGTAGGAAATCTCGCTAAGCGCCTCTTTGTAATTCTGATTCAGGTAATTTGCCGAGAATTGAGTAGCCACGCGGATCATCAATGCTTTATCGGTCATATCTACTAGTTTTGTATCAGAAAACCACGTCTTGAAACTCTGGGGATTAATGTTCTCTTCCAGCTTATCCAGAACGTTTTGCCAAATGTCTTGATCCATA
>JALNXT010000198.1 GCA_023230245.1 Candidatus Cloacimonadota bacterium | reverse complement strand
GTTGGCACAGCAATACAGCGTTTTTAACTTTACCGAGCTATCCACGCTGAGCGAAGTTGCCGCTGCTACCAGTATGCCGATAAAGAAGCTGAAGCAGATGATGGGCTTGGCAGATGCCACATCCCGCAAATGGGATCATAATTCCTTGCAGGCATTGAACTTCACTCCTCTGCAAATAGAGGAACTGCATCAGGAGTTTAACGAGAATAGCGTAGCCTATGGTGCCAATGTAACTCTGGTGGGGATGCTTACCGTGTTCCTTGCCTTGCTTGTCACCAGCATGGTTATTAGCCAGCTTGTGCACTTGAACAGACCCAAAAAGACTAAGCAAGCAGATATTGTAGTTGATACCAAAGGCAAGGTGAAAAGCACGAATGCAACACTGGATCGCAACGTGATTGTGGCGGCTATCGCTGCCCTGCACATCTACCAGCAATCCATCGAAGACAGACGCCGTTTGGTGCTTACCTATCGTAGAACTCCCACCAACCAGTGGCGGGCAAGCGCAGTAACGAGTATGCCCAATCGGGAAATGGGAAGTAAGAGGAGATAAGATGAAAAGCTATAAGCTAACGATAAATAACGAGAAATACGACGCCAAAATAGTGGAATACAGTCCCACGCATGCCAAGATTAACATCAATGGCACAGACTATTTGGTGCAGATCGAAGAAGAAAGAGCTGCCAGCGTTCCCAAGCTTGCCAGCCAGGATAAATCTGTACCCATGGCTCCTTCCTTCTACAGCGGTGTGGAACCCGGAAGCGGACAGATTAAAGCCCCCATCCCCGGCGTGATAGTTTCCATCCCCGTTGCTGAAGGACAGGCAGTGAAGAAAGGACAGACGATCATTGTCTTGGAAGCGATGAAGATGCAATCCGAGATTGCCTCTCCCTTCGATGCCACCATCGGGAAGATTTATGTGAAGGAACGGTCTCCCATCCAAGAAGGCGATTTGATGATGACTTTGCTAGGCGTGGAAGTAAAAGCTCCCGTGCAGAAACCCGTGCGGGCAGCAGCAAGCGTGCCAATTGAAACCAACATCAGCACTGCGGAGAAGATATTGCGCGCTCCCATTCCAGGCTCTATCATCGAAGTTAAAACCAGCGTCGGCAGTTACCTGAAAGAAGGCGATATTGCCCTCATCCTGGAAGCCATGAAGATGGAATCTGAGATACATTGCACTAGCTCTGGGCGCGTGAAAAAGATATACGTAAGCAAAGGCGATCTTGTTCAGGAAGGTGATGCCCTGATAGAGTTTGAGGCATAGGGCATGGCAGAATTAAACCAATTCATTCAAACTACCGGTTTCCTGAACATCACCATGGGCAATCTGTTGATGATAATCTCAGGCTTGGTGTTCATCTATTTGGGGATAGCCAAGGAATTTGAGCCTCTATTGCTGGTGCCGATAGGCTTTGGCATAGTGGTGGGCAACATCCCCGGTGTATCGGAACAAGGCTTAGGCGTCACCGACCAAGGCTCGGTGTTAAACTACCTCTACTTTGGGGTGAATAAAGGTATCTACCCCTCCCTCATCTTCTTAGGGATTGGGGCAATGACCGATTTCTCCACCTTAATAGCCAACCCGCGCCTGATACTATTGGGCGCAGCAGCACAGTTCGGCATCTTTGCCACCTTCATGGGCAGCATCCTGATGGGCTTTAACATCATGGAAGCTGCATCCATCGGGATAATCGGCGGTGCAGACGGGCCTACCTCCATCTTCCTTGCCTCCAAGCTTGCGCCGCATCTGCTTGGCTCAATTGCTTTGGCGGCATATTCTTACATGGCTTTAGTGCCAGTGATTCAGCCGCCTATTATGCGCTTGCTTACCACCAAGAAAGAGCGGGTTATCCGCATGAAAGCCTTGCGTGTGGTAACCAAAAAAGAAAAGATTATCTTTCCGCTGGTAGCTTTTATGGTGACTACGTTCATCTCTCCGGGAAGCGTCGTGCTGTTAGCCATGCTGTTCCTGGGTAATTTGCTGAAGGAAAGCGGAGTTACAGAGCGTCTTGCTCAATCTGCCAGAACCGTGCTTATAGACGTGGTAACGGTGCTTATCGGCTTAACGGTGGGAGCAAAGACTACCGCAGCGGTGTTTCTTACCCCTTCCACCATCAAGATATTCGTGATGGGGGCTGCTGCCTTTGCCGTAGCTACCGCCACAGGTGTGATCTTTGCCAAGATTATGAACCTCTTTTTAAAAGACAAGATTAACCCGCTTATCGGCAATGCCGGGGTGTCCGCCGTTCCTGCTTCCGCACGTGTTTCTCAGGTTGTGGGGCAAAAGTATGACCGCACCAATTACCTGCTGATGCATGCTATGGCTCCCAATGTAGCGGGAGTTGTAGGCTCAGCCGTCGCGGCGGGCGTCTTACTCGGAATTCTCGGAAATTAAGACAGGGAGGAAAAGTGAAAAAGTGGAAAAGTGTAACACTCTACAATATTGAGTGTTTTGATACAGACTTGTCGTTTGCTATCAGCCCTCAAACTTCGCCTTTGTTTCACTCTTTCACCCTTACACTCTTCCACCCTTGCAAAACTGCTTGGAACCCTTATATTTAAGTATAGAAAACAAAAATAAACCAAGGAGACTACAATGCCAAAAGTATTGATCGCCACCGAAAAACCTTTTGCTGCCGAAGCTGCGCAAAAGATCAAGGCAGAGCTAGACAATGCCAAATTTGCCTACACATTCTTGGAAAACTACACCGATGTGAAAGAGCTGCATGCTGCTCTTGCTGATGCAGAAGCGGTGATTATCCGCAGCGACATTATGGATGAAGCTGCATTTGCAGCAGCACCCAAGCTTAAAATTGTGGTACGCGCAGGCGCAGGCTACGATAACATAGACCTCAAAGCTGCAACTGCCAAAGGCGTTATCGCCATGAATACTCCCGGCCAGAACTCTAATGCAGTGGCAGAACTTGCCATTGGCATGATGATTTATATGGCGCGGGGCAAGTTTAACGGCAAATCCGGCAGCGAGCTTAGCGGAAAGAAACTGGTGCTTTACGGATTCGGCTTTGTGGCACGTTATACCGCCAGGATAGCCAAAGGTATCGGCATGGAAGTGTATGCCTACGATCCTTACCTTGCCAACGAGATTATGACCAAGGAAGGCGTGAAACCCCTCTCCAAAGTGGAAGACATCTTCAAGACCGGTGATTACATTTCCCTGCATATCCCCGCCACCGCAGATACCAAGAAATCTATCAATTGGAGCCTACTGTCGCTGATGAAAGACAACGCAACTTTGGTAAACACTGCCCGTAAAGAAGTTATCGACGAAGACGACCTCTTGAAAACCTTCGCCGAGAAGAAGAAATTCCGCTTCGTGAGCGATGTGGAACCAGGCTGTGCCGCAGAACTGATGGAAAAGTATCCGGAAAGAACCTATTACACGCCTAAAAAGATGGGTGCTCAGACCAGTGAAGCCAATACCAATTCCGGTGTGGCAGCAGCAAAACAGATTATTGCCTTCTTCAACAACGGTGATAAAACCTTCAAGGTGAATTAATAGAGCACTGAAGAAACAAACAGTAACAAAGCAAAACAGGCATCTTACTTGCGGGTGGGATGCCTGTTTGTGTTTCGTAGAGTAGGATTCCGATCCTGCTGAAGGAAGAGTTTGGCAGGATTGGAATCCTGCTCTACACCATAGTGCTCCAGCACATCAACACACCGCACTGAAACCAGTATCCTCCTTGCTTGAGTTGCCTATTCATTGTCCACTCATTGCCCTTAATATGGACAATGGGTGGGCAATGATAGGGCAATGCCCCCAAGAGCGCAAAGATTTTACTTGCCTTGAACAGCCATTTGATAAACTTGTCTATTGGTAGTTTGTCCAAGGCTTAGTGAAGCTCGCAGCAAGGGGCAGACGCCAGTATTTAAGAATTTAAAGGAGCTCCATATGACTTTTCTAAAACGCATGGGTATCTTCCTGTTGACCAACCTGTTAGTGATGTTTGCCATCGGCATCATCGTGAACCTGCTTGGGATACAGATGGATGGACTGTGGGGACTATTGATAATGTGCGCATTATTTGGCATGGGTGGCTCGTTTATTTCGCTTTTAATAAGCAAATCCATGGCAAAATGGAGCTATAAAGTTCAGGTTATCAAGCCCGGAAACGCCCATCCCAAGGCTGCGTATCTGCTAAACACGATAGACGCCATGGCAAATGCTAAGGGCATTAAAACGCCAGAAGTTGGCATCTATAACTCGCCCGATGCCAATGCTTTTGCCACGGGAGCATCTCAAAACAGTGCGCTGATCGCCTTCTCCACGGG
>JALNXT010000196.1 GCA_023230245.1 Candidatus Cloacimonadota bacterium | reverse complement strand
CTGAAACACAGTTTCATCGGCAGAGATAAAAAGCATATCCAGAGGCAAGTATGTATCTTGCATCCAAAAATCGTAATAATCTGTGTTGGGAAACACAAAGAGCATGGCTTGGTTATCTGCCATGAAATCGCGGTATTTCAAGCCGCGCATCACTTCTTCCTGTTTCACCACAATTTCAATCTGGTAGCTTGTCTTAATGCTACCATCTTTGGCGATGATATCCAACGCTCCATCGTGGCGGAACTGGTATTTAGGCTCTTCCGCGGCTGGCTGGGGCTGAGGGCTTTTACTGCAACCCAACATTTGGCTGAAGATTAAAAGGAGCGAAACGAATAAGAGAAAGCGGTTCATAGCCATCTCCCCTATTTACTGAGGATGATTTTATTGGTTTGGCTGCCATCGGGGCTTTGCAGGCGACAAAGATAAACACCGGAGCTAAGGCTTCTGCCTCTCTCGTCAATGCCAGAAAAGACAACACTGTGCTCGCCTGAGTTCATTGTGGCATCAACAGCCACTCGCAGTAGTTCGCCCTTAAGGTTGTAGATGCTCAGTTTTATGGGAGTGTTATCCTTAGCTACATGGAAGCGCAGCATTGTCTCTGGATTGAAGGGATTGGGATAGTTATTTAGCAATCTGGTGGCTTTTACTACGGAGTTAAAATCATCTTCTGAAGCCACAGTAGTAAAAATGAAGTTTTGGGTAACATAGCCCGTTGAAGGCACGGTAACGCTCGCTGTCTGAGGCTCTAACCCAGCCACGGAAGCAGTTATCTGGTATGTGCCAGGCAACAATAGCCTGTGATAATCCCCCACATCAGGATCATTGTGCATTACTTTGGTATTCCCGCTCACCGCGATTGTGGCAAATAAGGGACTACCGGAGTTTGTGGTAACTATGCCCTTAATTCCGTTCTGAGCGAACTCGATGTATTTGAGCAAGGATTCTTTGTTTAGGTTCCAGAAGTTGGCAAGTTGATTTGAGTTTGGCCATTTGATGCGGGATATTTCTGCAGTAAGCTCTATGCAATCTGTAAAACCGTAGTTCCAGTCTTGCATACTGCCGGTGATTACATACCAGGCGGCACCATTAGTGATTCCATGATAAAAATCCGAAGTGTTATACAAGCTGGTGTTTTCTCGGGAGTAAGTGAGCGACATCTCTTGCAAGAGGGCATCATCGGTAGTAAGAGTGTAAGTATAATCCCATGGGTAGTTTATCACCAGTTCTCCGCCATGGAAATTGATGGAAAGATCGAAGCTATGGGCTTGGCTGAAGTTCATAATCGCCACATTCTCTTGTGCCCACTGGCTGCCATCGGGATGTTGTGTGCCAGAGGGCATGGGAAAGTTTCTATTCAGATCAATCCCGTTTGCATTATAGCGTTGCATGCCGACATAGCCATCGGGATTCATCATGGGGCATATCCATAGCTCGGTATTATTCACAATATTCGTGATGCGTGGGTCTATTGCGTAATCAGCAGTAAGCAATTGAATCAGCTTGATTAGCATATCGAAACCTACTACTTCGTCGCCGTGGATGCTGCCGATATATTTTAGCTCTGGTTCATTCTCTTCCACCAGCACATTATCCGATATCTTCATGAAGTAGAGGGGACGATTCTGCACACTCGTGCCAATCTGCACCAATTGACAGATATTTGGATATGTGGTGGCAGTTTGTTGCATGAAAGTGGTGTATTCATCCCAAGAATAATAAGCCCGCATAGGGTCTTTGGAATCCTTTGTCTCTTGCCAAAGTGCTTGGGCATATTCTTTCGCCAAATCTGGCATGGCAATGGCGTTCATCCCAATGGCAGAAATGCTTTCGTGCTCTGCTACGTCCCGAACGTAGGCAACTATCACACCGCTGCGCTTATTAACAGAATCAACGCTAATGTTCATAGCGTTCAGAGTTTGCACATCAGCTTCCAGATTCCAGCTTTGGATATGCACCGGGTACGCATGCAGCAGGAATGCCATGGAAACCAGGCAAAGGCTTATTAGTAAATGTTTCATTATATATCCTATGTTCAAGCTTTATCTTAGTGTCTCAGCGCATTTTATGAGCCGAAAAGCTAATATAATTAATGCCAGGTTGGCAGCGACACATGACTGTGTTTGCTTAATGCTGCTTCATTCCTGATCTGACATGGTTCACAAGCAGCCATTGCGCTGGACCTGGCAAACTCATCTTTTAAGATTAGGCTAAACTGTCAATTAAAAACGTAAGTTAAGGTTTAAGGTACTGCGCCAGTCCAAATTATCCGTCGTGTTACCGTAGGGTGAAATCGATAGCTCCACCAAAGAATTATTGTTAAACTGCCAGGCAAAGCCAAGCAATGCACTATACTCTTGCCAGGTTCCCCACGAGTACTTGGGCGTTAGCGTCCAGAAAAAAGACTTGATATCGTGTCTGATGCTAAATGATGCGGTATGGCGACGGTTTTTGGCATGAAGATTATAATGATCTCCAACTTCATCAGCATATTGGTTTTCTTCGTAAGCATAGCTCATATCTACCAATAGCGCATTATCAGGGCTGCTTCTAAAGGGTAGTTTTAGCCAGATAGGATCTTGACTGCGGGCAATGAAGGGAAAGGTATCGAATATGAGGTTATACTTATACGCTACCTGACGATAAAAGGTATTTGCCTTACCGGTTTGTGCACCATAAGTGTAATCGTTGTAATCTGCTTTCAGTTGATATGTTTGCACAAAAGCAATGCGATCACCCAGAATAAATTGACAATCGGGCTGTAAACTATAGCTGGTAACCTGTTTGTTGTTTGCCGAGAGGATTGCATTGGTATAGATGTCGTCACGCAGGGCATAGCCTAACCACATCCCAACCCTAATTCGCTGGTGCCAATAATGCTTCCATCCCAAGCGAAAACTCTTGGTCAGCAAATCGTTGTCGTAATTATGGTTATCATTAGGATAACTGGACATTTGCAAATCCAGATTGGCAGAAAGGATCAGAGAATCGGAAGCTGAATATTCCCATATTAACCTGTTTTCCCACCTTCTCATTTCCACAATCCTGTTATTAACTGCATTACGGTATTCTCTTTTACTGCTACTTTCATCAAAGCTGCTGTGCAAGGTTACCAGGGGATGCGGTTCATAGTTCAAGCCCAAAGAGCTTGCATTGTAGGTTTCCTCATTGTTACGCTTTTCATTGTTGCGATAAGCCACGTTTTCATGATTCAGAGTTTGAGTCAGGCTAATTAAAAACCGCTCATCAGGAATATATTGTACCGTGCCAACCACCGCCGATTTCCTGCGCTTTTGATTATCGCTCAAGCTATAGTAACTTGTAATTGATAAAGAATCCCGCTTAAGTTCATAGATATCATCGTTGCGTTGGTTAATATTGGCATTGGCATCGATAATTAGGTTTGTGCTATAGAGGTTAATATAAACGCTCGATTGTGCCGCATCAAAAGCTTCCCAGGCAAGTTTCTTGCGTTCAGCACCAATTGACAACCCACCTTGGAAAAGACCGTGTTCTGCAGCATAATGCCCGTTTGAGCCAAGCCAATAACCTTCACTGGAAAGCTGATTACCTGATATATACCTATCCTGTTCCTTGCGCATCAATGCTTTGCCGAACACATTAATGGACAGGCTGTCAAGGGGTTCCACAGCTAACTGATAGCCCAAAGAAGCAGTTTTGTTTACATAGGGTGAAGGTTCTAAGTCGCTGGCATCATATAGGGATAGATAATCTGTATCAAAGCGGTGACTAAAAGCTTTTTGCTCAATATTGAAGCCCAGCTTAAACTGGGAATTCTTGCTTTCCTGATTGAAGTTGAGGCGGTTTTCCAAGCTGCTTAACCCGCTGATATCCAAGCTCGTGTGAGCAAAGGGATAATAGCGGTATTGAAGGTTATTCTCTATGCTTTGCACGTATTTGCTAGAGTAGAGATAGTAGTCCAGCCCCTGAGTTTGAGCGAGCAAAGACGAACTACAGAGTAGCCAGAATATCACTGAGGCGAATAAAATCCGCTTCATCAAGACTTTCACTTCTTCGCTTAAAATCTATTTGAGACGCTTCTTGCAACAAGAGCATCTTTCCCTTCCCCAGCATGGGCACCAGGTTATTCGCCAGGGTTTTTCGCCGATGGGCAAAGGAAGCGATTAACAAGCGATGGAATAATTCCGGGTTATTGATCACCGGTTTATCCTTGCGGGGAAGCATCACAATCACGGCTGAATCGACATTGGGAGAAGGCTCGAACCAATTTCGATCAACATGCATAGCAATAGAAATATCGAACAGCAAACGCAGCCTGATACT
>JALNXT010000194.1 GCA_023230245.1 Candidatus Cloacimonadota bacterium | reverse complement strand
AGCGGTAAAGCCAAATTGGTAAGACCCGAAGCGCTGATGGCAGACGAAGAGGCATTTGCACGTTTGCGGAAACATAGCACCAACTTGTATTTATCGCAAAGTGAATTTGTGTTGCCCTTCCCAACTATGAACATCCGCGCTCCCTTTGAGGCACAACCGCCCTTTGATGCTGATTTGGGGCTGCTTGCCGAAACCCTCGCTACCAAAGAACGTGAAGGTTGGCGCAATATCCTGTTGTTCGATAACCTCAGCCAATCGAAACGCATGCAGCAAAGCCTTGCTACAGATAACTTTGAGACACATATTGGGGTGTTGCACGAGGGATTCAGCGTTGCCGATTGTAAGCTGAACCTGTGGACAGATCACGAGATATTTAACCGCTACAAACGCAAACGCTATGCTCCGCGCTATTCCCCCGGCGAAAGCATCGTAGATTATGAGAACCTGAAACCCGGAGATTACGTGGTGCACGTGGATCACGGTATCGGCGTGTTCGAAGGCTTGAAGATTATCAAGCTGGATGGTGCAGATGTGGAATGTTTGGTTCTGCGCTATGCAGGTGACGACAGGGTTTATGTCCCCACTTTTCAGCTCACGTTGATATCCAAATACATCGCCGAAGAAGGTGCCAGTCCGGTGCTGAATAAGCTTGGTTCTGCCAAATGGAGCGCCACTAAACACCGTGCTACCCAGCAGATAGAACTGATCGCCGCAGATATCGTAAAGCTGTATGCAGAGCGTTCTGCCCGCGTTGGCATTGCGCATAAACCGGATAGCGACTGGCAAAAAGAACTGGAAGAATCGTTCATCTACGAAGATACTCCCGACCAAAGCCGAGCCAGCCGCGAAATAAAGGACGATATGGAACTTGCCGCTCCCATGGAACGCTTGTTGTGCGGAGACGTGGGCTTCGGCAAGACAGAAGTGGCGATTCGGGCGGCTTTCAAAGCGGTATGTTCCGGTTATCAGGTGGCAGTTTTGGCACCCACGACGCTTTTAGTGGAACAGCATTGGCGGGTATTCAAAGAGCGCCTGGCACAGTATCCGGTACGCATTGGGATGTTCAGTCGCTTTCGTAGCGCAGCAATGGTGACAAAAGATTTGGTTGGAGTACGAAGTGGCACTGTGGATATCGCCATTGGGACGCATAGGCTGCTTTCCAAAGATGTGAAGTTCAGTAAACTTGGCTTGTTGATTATAGATGAAGAGCACCGCTTTGGAGTGCGCCACAAAGAAAAACTGCGGGCACTGCAAACCAATGTGGATACGCTTTACATGAGCGCTACGCCCATTCCGCGTACCCTAAACATGGCACTGGCGAAGCTAAAGGAAATCTCTCTGATGCAGACCTCTCCCAAAGAACGGCTGCCCATCCGCACCATTATTACGCCGCGCGATAGGGACGGGATTAAAGACGCCATCCGACGCGAAATTGACAGGGGTGGTCAGGTTTTCTTCATTCATAACCGCGTGCAAACCATAGAAACAGTGGCGGAAGAACTGCGCCGCGAAATGCCTAATGTCCGCTTTGGGGTTGGGCACGCACAGATGCCGGAACACCATCTGGAACAGGTGATGGATGCCTTCGTGGCAAAAGAGTATCAGGTGCTTATCTCCACCACTATTGTGGAAAACGGCATCGATATACCCAATGCCAATACCATCCTGATCGACCGTGCGGATACTTTCGGATTATCGCAGTTGTATCAGATGCGGGGCAGGGTGGGGCGGAGTAATCGCCGTGCTTATGCCTATCTGCTTATCCCTAAAGGCACTACTACAGACGCTAAGTACCGTTTGGAAGCTTTAACCCAATATGACTATCTGGGGGCAGGTTTTCAGGTTGCGCTGCGGGATTTGGAACTACGCGGTGCCGGAACTATTCTGGGGACAAAACAAAGCGGGATTATCCAAGCCATTGGCTTTAATTACTATAATCGCATCCTGGCTAATGCCATAGAAGCAGTGGAGAGCGGCGATACCAGCAGTCTGTACGAAGATATCACCCCTGCGGCAAGGCAGAAAGTGCGCACCGAGATAGATCTATACTTCCCGCCCGGTTATATCGATGATGATGAAGAACGACTGCGCATCTACAGACGCTTGGGAGAACTGAACGAGCTGGAAGATATCGATGAGTTTGAAGTGGAACTGATGGATAGATTTGGCGAGATACCAGAGCAGGCACTTTGGCTATTGAACTACTTTAAACTTAGCCAGCTAACCAAGAAGCATTCCCTCTTAAACTGCCACGTAAAACGCGATAAGCTGACCATGGAATTCGACCCACGTAAGATGCCGCCCAAACAAGAGCTGTTGCGCTTTACCAGTAAGATAAGCCTGCCCCTGCGCTTTGATGCAGCCAAAAACCTGAAATTAATCGTGGAGCTGGATCCCGAGCAGAGCTATATACAACAGTTTGAAACGGCAATAGAGATACTGAAAGGCTAAGATAAAAGAAATTAGCCCCTTTTTTAGATTGACAAGAATCCACAATCATATCCGCATGATCGGATTAAGCTAAAAAGGAAGTTTACATGGCGCGGCTATTCAGCAAGGATTATTCTGACAAATCCACCAGTTGGTACTTCAATCATGCCGTAATCGCTCTGGAAAACGGAGACCTATGGTACTGGAAGTCAATGGATGAAAGTGGCAACTACTATCTGCGCTTTTTCCCGATTCCTGCTAAGCGTGACTACTTCTGCGAGCATGTGGATATCGTGTTTGATCCCGTCAGCGAGCTTATCATCTCCCACGCGTGTTCCGAGTGCCATGAAGACGATTCCTGCCGACATTACCTCTCCATTCTGCGCTATGGCTACCTCTACTTAAGCACTGAGATATTTGAAGCAGAGGTGGTGGAAACCTGCGGAGGAAATGCCCTCAGTGGCGATGAAGCATGGCAGAATCTTGCCCGCACCGCCAAGCTTTACCTTGAAGGCATTTACAATCCGGAAGCAGACAAAATCCGCTTTTATCACACAGACTTTGCTCCCTATGACCCAGTACTTATGGGCAAGCTACATGCAGGCGAAGTTAGCGATAATCCCAAGCATCACATAAACAGCAACTACTCTTCCAACCTCGGTGCCTTCCGCGATGAGGAACTGAGGCTATTCCATTTTCTGAACACCCATCGGGCTGCCTATAGTGCCAAAGGGCAGTTCTGGTCTCTTTACAAGAAGGACTTTGCTGCTGCGCTCTCAATAATGCAGAATTGCCGTCCTTTCTTTGTGATTAAAGAAAGCGATGAACCCCTAAGCTTTTCACCGCATCCATACCCGCTTAGCTTACGCATCGAACCCGCAGGAACCAAGCATTACATCTTGAGAGCGGTTGTTATAGACGAGCTTTCTGTATGGTTCGCGGGACATCCTACGTGGCTGTTTTTCCGCAATAAGTTTACAAAAATCCACATTCCGCTACGTAGCGAAGTGATAGACGCCATCTTTGGTTCGGGCTTGACCCTTAAGCCCCGAGACCTGGTATATTACCGCAGCATTGTGCACCGCGAGCTGCATGAACAGGATATCTATCTGGATTTCGACCCCAGCATCAACCTCCCTGAGATAATCGACGAGCCTCCCCGTAAGAGACTACACCTCAAGAAATTGGGTGAACAAGTATTGGTGGGCGGATGTCTGGTGTTTCCCGGTGAAAAAGAGATACCCTTATCCGTGCTGCGTTTCCGTAAACCATTGGTACACTGCAAATACACCGATGACGACGATGGGGGAGAAGCATGGTTTCACCTTGCGCCAGACCTATTTGAGCAAACCCGCCAGCTACTTGCCAAGTTACCGGAGCCGGAAATGAACCGTTTGGAACAGCATGCTGAATTGGTGTTTGGAGGAGAAGCGAAACTGCTGAAGCTGCGCGAGGCTATCTTTGACTTAAGTGATCAGGATTGGGACATCCGCATCGACGAAGAACTGAACCGTGAATTCGTGGCGAAAGTCCCGCTGCAAGTGGAAGTTATCGCCCGTAAAGAAGACGACATAGATTGGTTTAGCTACGATATCCGCTATCATTATCAGGATATCAGCTTCAGCCACGAAGAGCTGCGCCGTTTCTTTAAGAGCAAGGATGAATTCCTGCATACTGCCGAAGGGCGCATCGTGTTCATCAGCAATCCGCAGGTGTTTTTCGAGGTGGAAGCGCTGATCAATCAAAGCGAGCTGAAGGCAGACAACGTTTATCGTGCCCGCATGATAAACCTGCCATATTACCTGAAACTAAGGGAAGAGAATCCCGCTTTCCGCATGAAGGGTGACGAATGGCTGGAAGGCTTATTTGAAGCACTTC
>JALNXT010000195.1 GCA_023230245.1 Candidatus Cloacimonadota bacterium | reverse complement strand
TAAAAGCATCTAAGGTTTCTTCTATATTTTCTCCACCCGCTTCTGGTCCTTCAACTCCTAAACAGAGCTGATAGTCTTCTTCGTTTCCAATTAAAATATCTGATAAAGATGCTATTTCGTTGAATACTTCTCTTAATTCCTCCTCACGATTTTCCCAAAAGGTTGCGCGATGATTAAGGTCAAAAGAAATAAGTGTTCCATGTTTTTTTGCAAAGCGTGCAATTTGCACACAAAACTCACTTGTTTCGGGTGATAATGCTGCTATTAAGCCAGAAATATGAACAACTTGAACCCCCTCTTCTCCAAAGATACGCTCTAAGTCAAAATCTTTTGTATTAAGTGTACGCCCTACTTCACCAGCTCTATCATTTTGAACATGTGGTCCTCTTGTTCCATAACCACTATCTGCAATATTAATTTGGTGACGATAGCCCCATGGATTTCCTTGTTCTACTTCTGGACCTTCGTAATCCATGTGTCTGCTTCGAAGATTGCTTTTAATTATTTTCGCAATTGGACTATCTTTTACGAATGTAGTAAGCACCTTAACAGGAAGACCTAAATAAGATGAAATACTGGCAACATTTGTTTCTGCACTCGTTACATACATCTCAAAAAGATTGCTACTATGAACAGGTTGTCCGTTTGGCGGTGTAATACGCACTCCAATACTTGTTGGAACTAACATCGCATATTTGCTATTTTGTCTTAATTCTAATGCCATATTATTATTATATTTATTAATTATCAATATTATTATTTTGTCAGTAATTTATTTTAAATGCTAAAAGCATCGAACCCACCATCAACTACAGTAAGTGTGCCTGTAACAAATTTAGAAGCATCGCTAACTAACCAATGCAAAGTACCTAACAACTCTTCAGGTTCACCAAATCTCCCAAAAGGAGTGTGAGAAATAATTGTATTTCCTCTGTCAGTATAAGAACCATCACTTTGAGTTAATAGTGCACGATTTTGTTCTGTTATAAAAAAGCCCGGAGCAATTGCATTCACACGCAAGCCTTCTCCAAACTTTGTTGCAAGTTCAGTTGCCAAAAACATTGTGAAGTTGTTAACAGCAGCTTTAGATGCTCCATATCCAACAACACGAGTTAACGGACGCAACGAAGCTTCAGAAGAAATATTAATAATAGAACCCTTCTTTTTCTCTGTCATGCTCGCACCAAAAACAAGAGAAGGTAAAACTGTACCAAAAAGATTTAAATCAACAACAGTTTTGAAGTCGTCCATATTAAGGTCGAAAATTGTTTTATCTGGTCCGATAGTTGCGCCAGGCATATTACCACCAGCACCATTAATGAGCACATCAATTTTCTTATACTTTTCCAAAATATCATCTCTATTTTGCTCAAGAACCTTTCTGTCATTTACGTCAGAAACAAGAAAAAGTGCATCGCCACCATTTCCACGTACTTTATTTACAAGGCTATCCCCTTTTTCTTTATTGCGTGCCAATACTACTACCTTAGCTCCATGTTTTGCTAAATACTCAACCATAGCTGCACCTAATACACCTGTACCACCAGTAACAACTATTACCTTATCTGTAACATTAAATAACTCGTACATAATCTCGTAATATTTAAATTATTATTGTTTGAATGAAACAAAAATACATTCAATAATCAACTTATGAGTAATGATTTACGTAATTACATCTTCAAATAACGATGGATGTACAAAAAAAGCTTGTTATTGCGTATTAAGAGCAGATATATTTATTAAAATCCTAAACTTTTAGGTAGCCACAAAGAAATTTCAGGTATATAGGTAACCAACAACAACACCACAACCATAGCAACAAACATTGGCACCAAGGGCTTAATGACTTTATCGATGCTAAGACCAGCAACACTACAGCCTATAAACAACACAGAGCCTACCGGAGGAGTGCAAAGCCCTACACTAAGATTAAGCACCATTATAATACCAAAGTGAATAGGGTCTATCCCCATTGCAGTAACAATAGGAAGGAAGATGGGTGTGAAAATCAAAACAGCCGGAGTCATATCCATGAAAACACCCACAAGTAGAAGAATTAAGTTAATGAGCAGTAGTATTACAATAGGATTACTACTAAGCGAAATTAAACTATTGCTTACACTCTGCGGTATGTTTTCGTAAGCCATAATCCACGACAAGCCTATAGAAGTTGCCACCAACAGCATCACAATTCCAGTAGTTTTAACCGAACGTAAGATGATCTTTGGCAAGTCATTTATTGAAATTTGTTTATATACAAATGCCAAGATTAAAGAATATAGCACTGCTATTGCCGATGCTTCTGTAGCGGTAAAAAAACCTCCAACTATACCACCAATAACAATAACAAGCATCAATAAACTTGGAATAGCATCTAAAAATTTTCGTAAGCCATCAATTGCTTTTGTCTTATTATTCTTAACATTGATAATTGACCACACTCCAATAGCGGTTATAGCAATATAAACTATTACTTTGTTCATCATTGGTGAAAACGTAGCTCTTGCAAATGTAACCCCCCTTAAAGCCAATATCATTCCAATAGCTATCAACAATGCTACTCCCAATACTTTCATAGCAGCTTTCGTTCCCTTCTTATTGTAAACAAGCATAGTGACAGCAGTAATTGCTATACCTATACCCGTTAAAATTCCGGGAATATAACCAGCAAGAAAAAGTGCAGTAATAGATACACCACCGCTTGCTAATGAATATACAATAAGAATATTACTGGGGGGAATAGACAATCCAGTTGTTGCAGACGTTATGTTTACCGCTGCACTGAAGTTATCGGGATATCCTTCCTTTTTCATTTCAGGTTGCATAATACTTCCAATCGCAGAAGCAGATGCGGCTGCCGACCCAGAAATTGCACCAAAAAGCATATTAGCCACTACGTTCACAATGGCAACACCACCTGGGATTCTTCCTACTAAAACGCGAGCAAAGTCAATAAGCCGTATAGCAATTCCTCCACTATTCATAATATTCCCCGCTAATATAAAAAATGGGATAGCAAGAAGCGCAAAACTATCAAGTCCTGTGGCCATTCGGTGAGAAAAAGTAGTTACAGCAGGTATAAAATCAATACTTACAAGCATTGTCAAAATACCCGAGATACCGATACTGAATGCGATGGGCACACCAATTACAAGCAAGATGATAAAACTGAAAATGAGAATAAATATTTCAAGATACTCCATGGTAATTAGATTTCACGATTGTTTATAATCATCTTGTGAATATTGTCAATATCAAAATAAGCTATCAATAGACCGCTAATAGGCAAAACTAAGTAAACGACTCCAAGTGGTAAACCTAAAGCAGCAGATTTTACAGAGAGGTAAAAACGTGTATAAACCAACCAGGAGCCACCTATAACCATTACAACTATCGCAAAAAGTATGACAATCACGCTTATTATTATATCGAGTTTAAATTTTCTTTTCTTGGAACTTCGTTGAAGCAGTAAATCAATGGCAAGATGCTCACGCTTTCCCGCTACATAGGCTGCACCAAACAGACCCACCCAAACCAAAAGGAAGCCTGCCAACTCATCGGTATAACTACTGGGCGAGCTCATAATATACCTGCTTATGACCTGCCAAAGCACATCCAGCACTAAAATACTCATTAAAAAAACGAGCAACCACTCTAAAGTTTTATCTATAATTTTACGTATCCTCATTTTTCTGTTTCAATCAACGGCCTGAATCCGTTTTATATATGAATAAATAATTTCATTGTTGCTATAGCTTTCAATTAATGGCTGGACTTTTTCAATAAAAGGCTCCTTTTCAGGGTAATTAATCTCAACACCAGCTTTTTGAACCTCTTCCAAAGATTTAAGTTCTGATGCTGCCCAAAGCTCCCGCTCCAATATAGCGGACTCGTCTGCGGCTTGTTGAATCCATTCTCTTTGCTGATTACTAAGTTTGTCCCAAATTTTCTTGCTAATTACTACCACGTCTGGTATAATAGTATGTTCGTCTAATGAATAAAACTTGCATACCTCAAAGTGGTGTGAAGTGTAAAAGCTTGGAGGATTGTTTTCTGCGCCATCCACTACCCCACTTTGTAGTGCTGTATATAGTTCCCCCCAGGAAATAGGCGTTGCCGAACCTCCTAAAGCACGAATCATTTCAACAGCTGTAGCACTGGGCATTACCCTAATTTTCAAACCTACCAAATCAATTGGCTTCGTAATTGGTTTATCTTTTGTGTAAAAACTACGCGAACCCGCATCGTAATAACATAAACCTCGAATCCATTTATTTTCGGTGCTAAGAAGTAGATCATCACCAA
>JALNXT010000193.1 GCA_023230245.1 Candidatus Cloacimonadota bacterium | reverse complement strand
ATCTTTTTGGAACCTTTAAGATATTCAAATTTCTTAACGTTTGTTTTGTAGCAAAAATCAGGAACATTTTTACAATCCAAGCACTCTTCGAGAGTTTTAATTTTGCCATCATAAGCGGCATTTAATTTTGCAGTTATTACTTTGTAATCCAACATATATCCCGCATTGTCAAAATCAAATTTAAATTTTTCGGATACATCTGCAACCGATTTATATTTTTTCTTTGAGATATCAGCAATTTTATCTTCTTTTGAATATGTAAGAGATGCTGGGAAACACGCAAAAAGCATTGCTTCTTGTACATCCTCTTGAGCAAAGTCAATGTTATCTGCAAAGTTTTTGTAATATTTTGTTGAATTATGAAATGCAAAAATGAATGTTCTTCTTCTTTTTTGAGGATGACCATAATCTGCAGCATTAATAACACGCCATTGGACTCCATATCCCAAATCAGCAAAGCATCTTAAAATAATACCAAACGCTTGACCTCTTTGCTTAGCTGGAGCTTTTAGCAATCTATCTACATTTTCTAGTAAAACAAATGGTGGTCTTTTAACTTTTAATATGTCATTGATATCCCACCAAAGAACACCCTTTTTACCTTCAATGCCTTTTTCATCTTTTAATGAATGAGCAACCGAATAATCTTGACAAGGGAATCCTCCACATAGAACTGAGTGGTTAGGAATGGTTGTTCTATCTACTTTTGAGATATCAACATTAGAATTTTTGGTAGCTTCTGGAAATCTTGTGTTATAGCAATCAAAAGCATGTTGGGTTTTGGTTGATGGTTCCCATTGATTTGCCCAAACGAAATCCCAAGAGCCATTTTCAATAGCTTTTCCATTTTTATCAAAACCTCTAATGTTGTTGAATCCTACACGGAATCCTCCAACTCCAGCGAATAATTCTATAACTGTCTTTTCCATTTAATACCTCAGCAATTTGATTTTACTATATAGATTCTACTTGATCAATAGAAAAAAGTAAAGATCATTTTTCTATTATAATAAATATCTTAAGATAATTTATTTAAAAGATAATTAATTATACTAACTTATCAACTATGACTTTTTGATATATAATTCAAAAAGGGATATGGGAAAAGATAGGAAATTTACTATTTACGAGCTCATCGAAATATTAGATGCGGCTATGGGAAAAACTTTGGGTGAAGTCGATGTCAACCATGTTTTTGACAGAACTATTGAACATCCTAAAATTACTGGCATCGCTGGTGATGTAGTGGAGCAATCTGTTTTGGGATTCCCTGCAGATAGTAAAGCTGAACCTGACATCGATGTTGACGGCCAATTGATTGAAGTTAAAACAACTGGAATTCGCCAATCAAAAACTGAAAAAGATGTATTTGAAGCCAAGGAACCAGTTTCAGTTACTGCAGTTTCTCCTAATACAATTGTTACCGAAACATTTTATGAATCAAGATTCTGGCACAAAATCAGAAAGATGCTTTTCGTTTACTATGAATATGCATCAGATACAACCGTTAGTGCTGCTGAATATGCTGACTTCTTTTTAAGAGGTTACGATATTTATGAATTTAGTACTTATGACAAGAGAATTCTTAAGGCTGACTGGGAATTAGTTCAGAAATTTTTAATTTATCTACGTTCTCAACCAGATTTTGAAGATATTGAATATGCAAGACTATCTCATGAATTAAGAGATAAGTTGATGTATATTGATACTGCTCCTAAATGGCCAAACCCACCAAGATTTAGATTAAAGCGTTCTTTGGTTACTGCAATTGTACAAGAACACTTTAGAAAGCATCCTCTTGAAAAAGTTATTGAAGAAATTAGCGATATATCATCTTTAGATTGTTTATGTCACAAGATGACTACAAAATATAAAGGTAAAACAGTTGAATTTTTAGCTAATGAATTCGGTATTCCGTTCGTTGTCAACGAAAAAGGAAAAGTTAATAAATCAATTACAGAAAAAATAGTGGTTAGAATGTTTGGAGCCGAATCTTCCAAAATTAACTCACTTGATATTTTTAGAAAAGCAGGCATTTATGGTAAAACCATCATTCTTTCAAACAAAGGTGGTAGAACTGAAGATACAAAACTTTTCACAATTAATTTTGCTGAATGGCAGGATAGGGACGTTTTATTTGAAGATTCCCAAATTTATGAATATTTTGCCAATAATAAACTTTTGTGTATTGAATTCAAAGAGACTGAACATGGAGATTTGCTAAAGAGTGAATTTGTTGGATTTAAGCGTCTAAGCTTTGATGACAACTTTATTAATACCTATGCAAAGTACATTTGGGACACCGTTCGCAAAACAATATTTGATGGAAACCTTAGGGAAAGCATTTGCTACAAAAAGGATGGACAGCCAATTATTAATCCTTGCGGAACAATTAAAACCGAAATTAATTTCCCAAAATCTAGCGATGAGATGAAATTGTTCTTAAGAGGCACAGGACAAGACTCTACTTATAAAACTTTAAATTTATGTGGCATTCAAATGTACCAGCAACAAGTTTGGATTAAGGGTCTGGATATTGTTGAGCTTCTCAAAGAAAAAGAATATTTATAATCTATGATTATTTGAATAAAAGTGGGTCGAATGGGGCTCACTTTTTTCCTATTGGTAATAGAAGGAGGTAATTCATATGTTAGACGAATTACAAAGAGAAATCCTCGAGAGATTACTTACAGGAGAAAAAGTTAGAACATTGGCTAAGGAATATGGTGTAAGTGAAAGTTCAGTCAGTCATCTTAGAAGAGACTATTCAAATATTTGCATAGTATGCGGAAAGCCATTAACCTATTGTGATAAGAAGCAGCCGAAAAGATTCTGCTGCGATGCTTGTAGAACAAAGTGGTGGAACGCCAATAGAGATTTATCTAAAAGAAAAACAGCAGTTAAGAAAATTTACCCTATTTGTGGTAAAGAATTTTACACCTACAAGAAGACTCAAGGTTTTTGTTCTCAAGAATGCTGTAAAAGTAGTAAATTAAATATCTTTGTTAACAAAAAATAAAATGTGATATCATAATCATATGCCAAGTTGGAATGATATATTATTAGAATTACAAAGGAATATAAAACAAAATCCAAATGGACAGCTTAGTCCTAATTATGATTTTGTTTTGTCAAAATATATTAAAGAATTATCTTGCTATCGTGATAGAAACGTTGTTGTTTATTATTCTGACTTTCTGAATCCCACAAAAGGGCCAAACATTGATATTAACGATAGTGATATGACTGGTTTTATGAATGCGGTTAATGGTTTGGATAAAGACAAAGGCTTGGATCTTATTCTTCATACTCCTGGAGGAAACCCTCTAGCAACTGAAGGCATTGTAAAGTACTTAAGAAAAATATTTGGAAAAGATATAGATGTTTTTGTTCCTCACATGGCAATGTCTGCTGGAACCATGCTTGCTTGTAGTTGTAAAACTATTTGGATGGGTAAACAATCATATTTAGGACCTATCGATCCACAATTTAATGGTATTCCTGCTTTTAATATTAAAAAAGAATTCGAAGATGCTAAAAAGGAATTAATAACATCACCAGAAACTTTTAGAAACTGGCAAATTCTTCTAAGCAAATATCCACCTGCATTTTATTACACGGTTTGTGATCAAATTAATTTATCATCTAAATTGGTTAATGACTGGCTGATTTCTTGTATGTTTGTTAAATCGAAGAACGCCAAGGAAAAAGCTTCAAAAATCATCAGTAAACTAAATGCAAACAACGGCTCTCATGCAAAACATTTTGATTTTCAAGAATGCAAAAAAATGGGGTTAAAAATATGTCAACTTGAAAATGATTCACGCTTACAAGATTTAGTATTATCTATTTTTCATTGTTGCACTATTTGTGGTAATCAAACACCTACTTGTAAAATAATTGGCAACCAAAATGGTAAAATGTATGTTGCTAACGGAATTATTTCTGGAGGAAATAAATAATGAATAAGTTTTTTTGCAATCCATCCTACCCTATCCTTTTTAATAATGCTTCCTCTTTTGCAGATAGTGGAATAAGCAATACAATTTCAGAAAATGGTGAAAAAAATACAAGCGCTCAAGAATTATATGACTTCTTTTTTAATGATGGATATGAAAAGCAAGTACTTAAAATGAATAAAAAATAATTTTTACACGGGGTGGTCGTTGTATCAATATTGAACATCCTTTCCATTATATAACAACAGGATTAATCATATTAGTCCTGTTTTTTATTGAAGTGTAAAACGATTTAATTATCATATTATTTAGTTCAAAAAATATTAAAATTAAGTGATGCCAATGGAGGG
>JALNXT010000191.1 GCA_023230245.1 Candidatus Cloacimonadota bacterium | reverse complement strand
ACCGCTATCGTTGCAAATCATCAGGCTACATTTGGCAATTACCGCAGCACTTTCCAGCAAGTTAGTGCTACCGGCAAGGTTTATAATGGAAGTGTAGGGGTTGGCTTTCAGGACTTTCTTCTGGATGTGATAGCACTTCATCCTATCCGCTTCTGAGCCGATTAGCACAATGCCAAAGCCGCCATTCATCAGGCTTATAGCAAGCTCGGTGAAAGATTCTATGAGCCAGCATTTGGTTTCCCATATAGAGCCGGGGGCAATGGCAATGAGCTGTTTTTTACCAAGCACTTCTAGATGTTTATCTGCCGTCAGCACATCCTCATCGCTGGGGAAAAGCTCCGTCTGCATGGGGAAATCTTGGGGGTCAAGAAACTTTAGCAGTAGGAGGTTCTTGTTTATCTTGTGCATGTCCGAGGGATGCTCAATCTTGTCTGTTAAAAGCCAGGGCAGCATTCCTCTGTCAAAGCCGATGCGTCTGGGGATATTGCTGAGCCATAATAATAGATGCGTGCGCGCAGAGCTATGTGGAGATATTGCAATATCATAGCTATTGCTTTTTAGTATCTTTCGTTTGCTGAAGATAGAGTCACTGTGTTTAGCGTAGGGAATAACGTTGTCTATATGAGGGTTATTCTCCAGCAACTTGGCAGCCTCGGGCACTACCATAACATCCAGTACGGCAAGCGGATAAAGCTGGCGCACTGCCCTTATCAGGGGCGTAATGAGCACAACATCGCCGATGAAGGCGGTTTGGACGATTAGGATTCTTTTAGCTTCCATAATACCATATACTTATACCAGGTTCCCCAGGCAGTTGTTTTGCATAAATTGAAGCCGTGCCTGCCATCCAGGAACCCGGCTTTTAGAAAATACATCTTAAAGAAGGTAAAACTACCACGCATCAAGGCTTTAATGGGGTTGGATGCTTTGCCTTTGCTATGGAGCTTATTCGCCCCCAAATCTCCATAGAGCGTCATCTTAGCCTTATGTATGGCGGTGGTGGGGTAGGTGTAATGGTGCAGAGTTCCAGGCAGCTTGCAGATTGGCTTGCTGCACACGATAGATTCGTGCACCGCTTCGCTATTGAAATTACCATCCTGGCGATTGAACAAACGCGTGTGCCATTCGTTCTGCCATCCGCAATACCTAATCCTCTTGCCAAGGTAGTAAGATTGCACTTTCACTCGGTAGGCACAATCGCCAAAGCCACTGTGTTGAAGGTGAAGAATCAGCTTTTGCAGTCCAGGTGAGACAATCTCATCTGCATCAAGCGAGAAGACCCAATCGTTACTCGCCAACGAAACAGCCTTTTGCCGTGCCTTGCCAAAGCCATCCCACTTATCAAGATAAAACACCTTTGCGCCCATGGCTGAGCATATTTTGGGGGTGTCATCCGTGGAACCTGTATCCAGAACCACAATCTCATCTGCCCAAGCAACAGAATCCAAACACTTTTTGATACTCTGGCTCTCGTTTTTTACGATCATGACAACCGAAATATGAGTGTAGCTTTGAGTGTTGCTTGGCATTTTCCTTCCCTTTTTCTTCATTAAGACTCATTCCTTTTTTGCCAAGGCTGCTTTGAATGTCAAGTGAAAAAGGCGATATTATTCTGTGAAGCAATCTCGCTCTTTCTTGTTTGGCAGTTGTAAGCAGCACACTTTGAAAATCTCCGCTCTCGTTTTATAGCAGCAAGTTGTGCATTGATAGAGCAACGCCAAAGGACGCAGGGATGAATTGCACTTGACAAAAGCAGTGCAGAATAAAACATGATGCGTAGGTAACTTTTAAGCAAAAATAGGGATTATACGATATGAAGATTAGTGGATTTTCGTTTGTGCGTAATGGGGTTAAGCTATATTACCCAATTGTGGAAGCCATCAAGAGCATCCTTCCCATCTGTGATGAATTTGTGATAGCCATTGGCAAAGGCGATGAAGATGACGAAACCAGAGCCCGTGTTGCCGCCATCAATGATCCCAAAATCCGTATTATTGACACCGTGTGGGATCCCAAATACTGCGTGCGTGGTGCCATAAACAGTTGGCAAACGGATATTGCCATGAAGGAATGCAGCGGTGACTGGCTGTTTTACCTGCAAGCAGATGAGGTTGTGCACGAGGATGACCTTCCCACAATCAAAGCACGTTGCGAAGAACTCCTTAACGATAGGGAAGTGGAGGGGTTGCTGTTCAACTATTGCCATTTCTGGGGCGACTATCAGCATTACCATACAGGACATGGCTGGTACCCCCACGAAATCCGCATCGTGCGCAATTTACCAAAGACACACTCCTACCAAAGTGCGCAATCCTTTCGTCACTTTGAGGTGTACGAACATCCCCGGCAGGAAACCAATACTCGCAAACTCAATGTAGCCAAAGTTAATGCCCGCATCTTTCATTATGGCTGGGTACGCCCTCCTCATTTGATGCAAAACAAGCGCAGGGCTTTGGACTCTGTGCATTGGGGCAGAGACAAAGCAGAAGCATATTATGACAAGGCTCCAGAATACTTTGACTATGGTCCATTGGACAGGCTGGGCGTGTTCAAAAAGACCCATCCAGCGGTGATGGCAGAGATGATAAGCCAAATGAACTGGCAGGATAAGCTGCAGGCTAGTGGTAAACCTAATCCCTTCCGCCAGCCACATAAACATGAAACTCCGCGAGTGAGAATCCTTAGCTGGGTTGAAAAGTACCTAAATGGCGGCAAACAACTGGGAACTTTCAAGAATTATCAATTGCTTAAACGATGAGGATCAGCCTAATAATCCCTGCGTTCAATAGATTGCACTTACTTGAAAAGTGCCTGCTCTCCGTTTACAAGCAAGTGTTGCCCCCCACAGAGATTATCCTCAGTGATGATGGCTCCACGGAGGATATTGTAGGCTTTCACAAAGCGCAAAAGCAGCTTAGTCCCTATCCCATAAAACTTGTAAGGCAGCAGCATGAGGGCTTTCGTCTTGCCCGCATCAGAAATAATGCCGTGTCCGCGGCAAGGGGTGATTTGCTGGTGTTTTTGGATCAAGATATCATCATCCCGCCTCTCTATTTGGATGATATTGCCACCCAGATGAAGCCAGGGATATTCATAAGTTCCTTCCCTGTCCGGCTTTCGGAGGCTCAGTCGGAAGCGCTGGATAGGAGAGCTATCGAGAGTTACAATTTTAAGCAGGTTCTTCTTCCCAGGCAAGTTAAAAAGATCCACCGCCAATACAGAGAGGACTATCTGTCCTACCTGTTATGCAAGTATCTGGGGGTCGGCAATCACGGAGCCAAGCTGCGGGGTGGGGTTGCCACCATAAGCAGAGAGGATTATGTGAAAGTTAACGGTTACGACGAAAACTTCCAGTGGTGGGGTGGTGAAGATGACGATATGGGCAGAAGGTTGCTGGCGATTGGAACAGTGGGGAAGAATATAAGCTATCATCACTTCACGTTGCACTTGTACCATGAGCCATTTCATCAGAACAATCGCAAGCACAATTCAGGATATATCTCAAAGCGTAAGAAAGAGATAGATAGGCTCAACTATCGCTGTGCTGCAGGGCTGGATTCTGAGCGAGCGGATATTGAGGTGTTCGATTAGGAAGCGAGACCGTATTTTAGGTTTTCCTATCTTCATGCTGGGAGTGCTGGTGGATCGTATCCGCCAGATGCAGAATCCCTCCAAACTCTTTTTCTTCATCTCGGATTATCATACTGGGGGAGCAGAGCAGGTGCATGTGGATATTTTGCGGTTGTTTGCCAAGGAAAGGCCCTGGGTTATTAGTGTGCTAAAATCCAAGAATGGCTTTCACAAGGCTTCCATGCAACAGTGCGCCGAGCTTTATGAGATTGGCAAGCATGTGAACAACCAAAACAGGTTCTTTGTAAAGAACTTCTTTTTTGGATATTACATATCCCTCATAAACAGACACCGAGGTGCCGTCGTGATAGGCTCTCTGAACAACTTTATCCCTGACATTTGTCCCCATCTCAAGAATGTGTATCTCATGGATATTATCCATTGTTTCTGCGGAATAAAGCCTGTGGACATGATTCGCCCCACCGGCAAACTTGATAAGCGTATCCTCGTTTCAAAGCATCTACAGGATGAACTGCATTTACTGTACGACGAGTGGGGTGTGGATACTAAATATAAACAGCGCACTCAGGTGATCTATAACGCGGTTAATGTTCCCGATTCCTTACCTGCCAAGGATTACAAGACTAAGCTGAAGGTAGCATTTATCGGGCGAAACTCACACGAGAAGCGTTATCATCTTTATGAACGCATCACACACACCTGCATAGAGCAAGGCCTAAACATGCAGTTCCATAGCATC
>JALNXT010000190.1 GCA_023230245.1 Candidatus Cloacimonadota bacterium | reverse complement strand
TACTTATCCGGGATTTCGCGGTTTTGCATCTTGGCACGGTATAGGAAACTGAGAAAATTGCCCTTGGAATCGTTGGAAAAGATGCGGTAGGTATCGGGGATTTGCAGGCTGAAAGGATAGGGTTCAAAAAAGGAAGCCGGCAACACCTTGCCCTGATATGCGTAGTAGCCTTGGCGTTCTGCAAAACGCTTGATGAGCATATTAAAGATGGGATCAGCCTGTATGGCACCTATTTTGCCCAAAGTGAGAGCATCCTTGCCTAAGAGAAACAGGACTATTTGATCTTTCGAGCTATGGTTCTTGGCGATAAACAGATCGCCCCCACTGCCCTGCACACGCGTAATAAACTCTGGGCTTAGCACACGTTTCATATAGACAGAAACGGGTGCGCTGCTTTCTAAATCTCCAATGTAGAGGATGTTCTTGTATTTTGTCATCGCGTCTGCCTCTTTTACATCGGAAAGGATGAGATTGAAGTATTTTTCGGGATAGACAATGGGTACTTCCCGCTCTATTCCACTACGGATAAAAGGCTCCAGGGCTTTCCAATTGGCAGGATCACAGTAAACATAGACATCTCTATCATCACCCATAGCCAAGGGTTTGCCATGATCGATAAGCTTATCAAATACGGTATAGCGATCGGTGGGAGTTTTTTGTTTAAAACAACCGGCAAGGGCTAATAAACAAAGCCCAAGGATAAGTAATTTACGCATGATCAGGCTCCTTTTTAGTAAGGACTCGCAGATAGTTAAACCCACTGATTACGGTTATTGCAGCTACGATCCAAAACCAGATACTGACACTTTTGATAACCCAAACTGACACTTCATCCTGAGCCGCCCAAAAGCTTAGAGCTACTATGATACCCAGCATCTGCATTACCGTTTTAAGCTTTCCCAGCTTGTCGGCTGCCACCACAATGCCGCGTTTTTGATACACTTCCCGCATAATGGTGATCAGCAATTCTCGGACAAGAATGATAAAGAAGATGATGGCACTAAGGTTAAATGGCGGTAACCAACAAAGACCACAAAGCGCAGATAACACTAGCAGCTTGTCTGCCAAAGGATCCATGATCTTGCCGAAATCACTTATTACATCTAATTTACGAGCTAGCATGCCATCCAGATAATCGGTGAAGGAAGCTACGATAAAAATAGCTAGTGCCATCCAACTCTGCTGTGAAATAAACATAAAGTACAAAAACACCGGCACCAGTAAAAAGCGGAGAACGGTTAAAGCGTTAGGAATCTGGTGCTTCATCTTCAGTCTCGATGATGGTGGGTTTTGCGTGGGGATTTATCACCATTACAGGCTTTTCTGCCAGGGCAACTTCCTGCTCGAAGGTATGCAGCGTAAAATGGGTGATCAAAGTGCCAACAAAGGCGGCAGCAGCCTGAACGAGAAACACCCAGTAAGGCAATAACTGAGCCATCTGTTTGAAGTAAACAAAGCCAAAATACCCAAGCAGAGTAATGGGAAGTGGTACAAGCAGCATCGCCCAGGTATGTTCTATGCCTTGCTTGCGATGGCGAATGTTATCCACCACGGTGTGGGTTCTTCCCTTGCTTAATAATAACGTATGTAGCTCAAAACTTAGCCTGCTGAACACAAAGATCAAGAGCAACAGAATAGCAGCAAAGATATGAAAGCCTATTATACGTCTATTTGCTACCTTTAATTCGTCGCTGATGGCATTGTATGCGCTGGCTTGGCTATCAATATCTGCCTCTTTAACGTGAGCACGGAGGATATCCAGGATTAATGGCTTGGTTTGCAGCGCTTGAGTTGTTGGTTCAAGAGTAATGGTTATCACGTCTGGGAAATCGTAGTCGGAGATCATGTTTTCGTTAAGGGGCAAGTCATAAGCCGTTATCAGCTCTTTTGATGCCTGCTCGGCGGTATCATGAATCACGCCCTTGATGCCCTGAATCGGTTTTAACTCTGCCAGAATCAGGGATACTTGCGTGGTATCTGCCACATAAGCATAAATAGGCAGCTTAGATAGCGCTTCCAGCTTTGCTTGGTGACTAAGTGAGCTTTCATAGCCCACATACAGCCAGCCCCCGAACAAAGCCAGGAGCATGAAGATCACTAGGAAGAATCGGGTTGTCATAGTTCCTATCCTTTTTGTAAATGAAAGATCATCGTGGTTTTATCCACAGATACTTTGTTAATAAGCCTCAGCCCCGCAATGCCTGCTTCGTTAAGCAGCTCTTGCTGACGGGATATTGGATACAGTAGCACTGCATGTTGCTTGGTATTTAAGTTGCGCTGGCAAAAGGCAAGTAAATCAGGCATCGTGCAATGAAGCTCTGTCTTGCAGATTGCCCTTTCCAGCTTGGGGCTAACCAAGCCCTGTCCGGTTTTCTGCCAAGGCGGGTTGGACACGATAAGATCGTACTTGTGTTCATCGGCATAGTCGCGTAAATCGGTGCAGAGCAAGCGGACAGGCACCTTGAGAGCAGCCGCATTTGCCTGTGCAAGGTTGTGCAGAGAAGCTTGTATTTCCAGCCCCGTAATGTCCCAATGAGGGTGAATAAGATGTAGCATAATGCACAAGATTCCGCTTCCGCTTCCTGCTTCCAGAACTCTAAGCTTAGCATCATCAAAGCTGGTGGTGATATATTCATACAGGGCTGCCGTGGCAGAAGTAACACCTAAGGCAGAACTGTTTTGCAGAATCGTGCTAGGTTCTTGAGCCATTGTTTCCGGCAAGGTAACAGCCTTTAGCACGCTGTTCATAGGCTATGAAAGTTCCAACATGCGGGATATGCTCTTTTTCGCGCCCTCGGCAATCGCGGGATCCACTTTAATGAGATACTGATGCTTTAGTAATGCTTCATACACGTGCTCCAGCGTAGTCCTCTTCATGTTTTTGCAATTAGCCTGAGCCGATAAAGATACAATGTTCTTTTCCGGGTATAAGTGTTGAAGGTACTTGGTGAAACCATTCTCGGTGGCGATAATGACATTGTCGCCTGTAAGCATCCAGTTCATCATCCCACCGGTGCTAAGCACCAAATCGGCATGCTGGATTATATCGGGATCACACTCAGGATGTGCCAAAAGGGTATAATCGGGATACTTTTCTCGGATATCAAATACGTGTTGTTCGTAAAAACCCCATTGATGCACGGGACAATAGCCATCCCAAGTGATAACCTTTCTTCCGGCTTGTTTAGCTGCCCAGGATCCTAAGTTTTTATCCGGCACAAAGAGGATAGGCAAATCTTCCGGTAAGGATTGCATAACCTTTACAGCATTTGACGAAGTGCAGCAGATATCACTTTCAGCTTTTACTTCCACACTGGAATTTACATAACAAACCACCGGCGAACCGGGGTATTTCTTTTTGAATTTCTTCAGTTGGTTAGCATCTATCATATCTGCCATGGGGCAGCCTGCATCAACCGCAGGGAGCAGGATATCTGAAGTAGGGTTAAGGATAGCAGCGGTTTCTGCCATAAACTTTACCCCGCAGAACACAATCGTTGGTGCCTTTAATTCTGCTGCAAGGATGGAAAGTTGCAAGGAATCGCCACGGTAATCCGCCAAATCCTGTATTTCCACCGCTTGATAGTTGTGTGCCAATATCAAGGCATCCTTTTCTTGCTTCAGTGTTTTAATCTTAGCTATCAATTCTGTGTACATCTAGTCCTCTTTAGTTCCCTGTATGTCCAAAACCACCATCTTGTCTCTCGCTGGAACCCAAGGTTGGGGTTTCCACCAGTTCGGGAATCACAATCGGACAAAAAACAAGCTGAGCTATGCGCATTTGCGGTAGTATCTGCAATACTTCTTTCCCTAAGTTGATAATTATTACTTTCACTTCGCCGCGATAGTCCGCATCGATGGTACCGGGGCTATTTAACACGCCCAGGTTGTGCCTTAAAGCTAAACCGCTACGAGGGCGCACTTGACCTTCAAAGCCAAGGGGTATCTCCAAAGCGATGCCGGTGGGAATAGCTGTTACATCACCGGGAGCAAGCAGGTATGGCTCTGCTAAATCTGCAAAGAGATCAAAACCAGAGGCATGAGGCGTCATGCGCTGAGGCACGAGTGCCGTGGAGGTTAAACGCTGAAATTCAAGCTTCATGATGTACGCGTCAAAAGGTGTTCTGCCAGGATATCCAGTTTCAGGGCTTTATTCCCCAAGGGTGCAATCACATGCCTGGCTTTTTCGGTTAGCTCAGCGGCTTTATCGCGGGATTCTTCCACGCCATACACAGACGGGAAGGTGGCTTTTTCCATGCCGGCATCTTTGCCAATGCTTTTACCCAATTCTTCCTGTGAGCCTTCGATATCAAGCAGATCATCCACAATCTGAAAC
>JALNXT010000189.1 GCA_023230245.1 Candidatus Cloacimonadota bacterium | reverse complement strand
CAGTTCCGCCACTTCTTCCACGGCTTTGTATATCGACCATGTCTTTGGTCCGAATATCACACCTTTGACCCCTGGACCGGTTACTTTAGCCCTTCCAGCCGATGCTGCTATCAACCAAAGTGCCTATCCCACCCTTACCTGGACTGCCGGCACTATCGGCGGAGTAGCCTCTTCTTACAAGGTGTATCTGGATACCAATCCTGATCCAACCACCCTTGTGGGCACGGTTACTGGAATGTCCTACACTTTTGCAACAGCTCTTGCCTATAACACCACCTACTACTGGAAAGTAGTAGCGAGTAACAGTGCTGGAGATGCAGAAGCAAGTGCTGTACGTAGTTTCACAACCATGGATAACCCCATCATTTCCACCTTCCCCTGGACTGTGGATTTTGGGACAGCGGCAGCAGACTGGCCAGTGCTTAACTGGACTCAGCTTTCCGGTTTCTATCCCACCCCTGCCGGAACCAGCGTTCAATGGTTACAGGATGATTGGTTAAACGTAACTACACCTGCCAACAAAGCTGCCAAGATTAACATCTATGGCACCACACGTTATGGCTGGCTGGTCACTCCTCCCATCGCCATCCCCGCTGATGGTTATGAACTGAAGTTTGATGCAGCCCTGATGACGTGGAACGCAAGTACTCCGCCCACCACTACTCAGGATGACGATAAATTCATCGTGGTGATGAGCGATACTCCCACCATGACCAATCCTGTGATCTTGAGAGAATGGAACAATACTGGTTCGCCTTACGTGTTGAACAGTATTCCTAATACTGGCGAAAACTACAGCATTGTTTTAACTGGAATCACTGGCACTAAGTATTTCGCCTTCTACGGCGAATCCACTGTCACCGGCAATGGCGACAATGACTTTATGATAGACAATGTTACTATCCGCCAGATTCCCTCATCCCCTATTTTCGTCATTACTCCAGAATCTTATGATTTTGGCGAAGTGAATCAGGCCGAAACCAGCAGCAAGAGCTTCACCATCTCGAATACAGGTAGCGGAACTTTGGGGATCACTGCGATCACCATTTCTGGCAGCCCCACATTCGTTCTTGGTGGTCTGCCTACGCTACCCGCTTCCATCGCTACCGGCGAATCGGTCACCTTTATGGTTACCTTTACTCCTGGTGCTGTGGGAAATATGAGTGCTACGGTGAGCATCACAGACAACCTCGCTCGCGTTATTCATACCGTTCCCCTCACCGGTAGCGGAGTGAGTGATATCACGGTTGGTGATGGCTCTCAAAACGCCAACTGGCCGATGAACTTCTATTATAAAAGCTCACTTTTTGAGACTATGTACTATCCTGCTGAACTGAGTAATTTCAACGGCATGATCACTGGTATCAAACTGTACACTAATTTCTTAAGCAACATCGTGGATACACCCACCCATATCTGGATGGGGACAACCACTCAAGAAGATCTGTCAGCAGCTTGGATTCCTTCCACCGAACTGACCCAGGTCTTCTCTGGAACAATGAACTATCCTTCGGGAGAAAACATTATATTCATTACCTTCACTCAGCCCTTTGCCTATACTAATGGTCAAAATCTGGTTATGATGTTCCATCGTCCCTTGGATAATAGTTATTATAATTCCTCGGATTATTTCAAGAGCCAGACGATTGGAACTACCCGTACCCGTAGATTGAATTCGGACACTGCAGTTTACGACCCAGCTGCTCCTGCAACTACGACAGCAACCGGACAATTCCCCAAGACCACCTTCGTAGTATCTCCGATCGTTGATCTTCCTGAATTCGCCATTACTCCCACCAGTCACGCTTACAACACCGTGACGGTAGGCCAAACGGCTGCTCAGGTGTTCACCGTTTCCAATGCTGGAACCGGTACCCTCAGCATCAACAGCGTTGCCCTCAGCGGAAGCCCGATGATGAGCATCACCAGCACTCTGCCTACCTTCCCAGTGGCTTTGACTGCTGGTCAGCAGATGACTTTCACGGTGACCTATGCTCCTACCGCCATTGGCACTCACGCTGCGACAATCACTATCATAGACAACCTGAATGCTCGTGTACCCCACACCGTGGCACTCACCGGAACTGGTGGTGCGATCCTTTATCCGCCCACCAACCTTGCGGCATCCGTTGCAGGAACCAGTGTAGCGCTTTCTTGGGATGCACCGTATTCACCTCCTCCTCCTGCGATACATTTGAACGACAACTTCGAAGCCTATCCTAATTTCTCATTAAATATGGGTAACTGGGAATTGGTAGATGTGGATCAATCCACCACCTATGGTTTTACTGGGATCACTTTCCCTAATTCTGGTGCTGCTATGGCATACATAGTGTTAAATCCAACTGCTACAACCCCCGCAGTTACGGGGTTAACAGCACACAGTGGAAACAAGATGGCTGCAAGCTTTGCGGCTACCACTCCTGGTAATAACGATTGGATGATGTCTCCTGTATCAATAGTGGAGCAGGGATACTCACTACGTTTCTGGGCACGCTCATACACGGCAGATTATGGTTTGGAACGCTTTAAAGTAGGCGTATCCACCGGTGGTATCACTCCTGCTGATTTCACCATTATCAGTGGAGCCACATACGTTTCTGCGCCTGTTGATTGGACAGAATATTCCTATGATCTTTCCGCATACGTGGGACAAGATGTGCGCGTTGGTATCCAATGCGTATCAAACGATGCCTTCATTTTCTTAGTTGATGATGTATCTATAGGCACCTTACCCATTGGCTTATCTGCTCCTGCAATAGCTGCGGTAAAAGCCCCAACAGTACCACGCACCATTGTGACTGCCGAGCCTGTTGTTGCAGAGAGAACTTCCTCTCGTGCCATACTTGGATACAAGGTCTATCGTAATGGCAATTTGGTAAATACCATCAACAGTCCCTACACTTTGGAATATATAGATGCTGAACTTGAGTTAGGCACATACAGCTACACCGTTACAGCAAATTATGATGAAGGCGAATCCATTGCCGCCGGTCCTGTAACTGCTGAAGTTGTTCCAATATTCAACATGCCTACCGATCTTACCGCTTCCGTAGATGGAACCACGGTGACTCTTGATTGGGGAACTCCCGGAACATGGCTATCATGGACAACCGAAGATGCCCTAGGCAACAGCATTGGCACCAATGCCGCCGCCACATTCATGGTGGCACAACGTTGGGATCAAGGCGATCTTTCTGGTTACCAGGGTGGAGCCTTAACCAAGTTTCAGTTTGTTCCCAGTTTTCAAGATTGCATATATACTGCCAAGGTCTGGGCTGGTGGGTCGGCTACCGCTCCCGGTACTCTGGTATATTCTCAGGCTGTGAGCAACTTCACTATCGGTATGTGGAATGAAGTATTGCTACCCACACCTATTAACCTTCCAACCACTGGAGACCTTTGGGTAGGCTATGAAGTCAACACTCAGGGTGGCTATCCAGCAGGTTGCGACAATGGTCCGCAGGTGCAGGGTAAAGGCAATATGATGTATTTCAACAACGCTTGGACTACTCTCACTGGAGTAAGCGCAGGTCTTACCTACAACTGGTCAATCCGCGCATATGTTTCAGAGGGTGGAGTCAGCAAGGCCATAGCTTATGTACCCATTAAGGAAAATAATGTCGTTAGTTATATCACAGAGCCTTTTAGTGTGTCATACACAGCACCGCACCGCACAGATACACGTGCTCTCACCGGTTACAAAGTGTATCGCGATGGAATATTACAAGCAACCTATCCTACAAGCACCAGAACTCATATCGATATAGACGTGCCAAGTGGAACGCATGAATATGGAGTAACCGCTACTTTTACAAACGGCGAATCCAATCCTGCCACCATCAGCGTCACGATCTTTAACATCGTATCTGCAATGGTATTTGAAGACGGTTTCGAAGAGTATCCCAATTTTGCTACCTCATTTAACCACTGGACATTGAGGGATATAGACAATGCGCCTACCTATGGGATTAACGGCGTAGATTTCCCCGGTAGTGGTGGGAATATGGCATATATAATCTTCAATCCAAGTGCCACTGTACCTCCGATTACTACTCTTAATGCCCATAATGGCAGCAAGATGGCAGCGGCATTTGCGGCACAAAATGCACTGAACAACGATTGGTTGATTAGCCGCAGAGTTAGCTTGGGCACCGATAGCGCCCTGAAGTTCTTCGCCCGCAGTCACACTGCTGAGTATGGCTTGGAGAGATTCCGCGTAGGAGTATCTACTCTTGCCAGCTCTTTACCTGGTGGATTCCAATATGTTTCCGGACCCGACTATGTGGAAGCACCTGCTGCTTGGACTGAATTTGCCTATGATCTCTCAGCGTATG
>JALNXT010000188.1 GCA_023230245.1 Candidatus Cloacimonadota bacterium | reverse complement strand
ATTACCAGATTGTTGCAGCCGATATTGGATCTCAGATAACTTTTGAAGTTACTCCTGTTGATATTCATGGCCTTGCGGGAACAGCAGTGATGACAGCTCCCAGCGCAGTAATTATTAACCTTCCCGTGCCACAGAACTTTAACGCGGTTCTTGATCCCCCCAACAGTGTAATATGTACTTGGCAAAAGCCTCAATACTTTGATACACGTGGTTTCACGGGATATAAGCTGTATAGGAACGATCTCAATATCGCCACGATAAGCAACCCTAACACTCTTACTTTCACAGATACCTCCTTGGAAGATGGGACTTATGAATACAAGATCAGTTCGATGTTCCAAAGCCCTAATTCTTTTTCGGAGCCCAGCCCAGTTGTAACCGTGATTGTGGGTAACACTGCCAATGATGATGAAATTGCCAGCCCTACATCAAAGATTAGCGTTAACCCAAACCCATTCAGCACAAATACTACATTTAGCGTTTCTTTAAAAACTGTTCAATCGACTAGTTTGAATATCTACAATGTAAAGGGACAGCTAGTAAGGAGCTTACTTGTATCCCCCGATTCAAAGGGAACAGCTTCGGTAAAATGGGATGGAAAAACTGATAATGGAATTGCTGCCATCAACGGAATATACTTCTATAGCATAGGTAGCGGGAACGACCGTTTAACCGGTAAACTGATGATAGTTAAATAATAATCAGTCTGTCATAATTGAAAAGGGATTCAGATATATTCTGAATCCCTTTTGTTATTGTGCCTAGCTCAAAAAGCCTGCACACGTACTAAGGTACTAAATTAATCAATAAATATGAAATCTAATTAGCGGCTGTCCCGATTTGTGACCACTGGGTAATTATCTCTTCACGTATTTTTTTTAACCTATTACGTTCCGTTAACCAATCGTTGTAATGGTAATAGCCTATTACATCCAGAACTTCACACTTTTTAAGAAGAATACTAAATCCAACTCTACTTTTGTCAATAGATTTAGAATCACGTCCATAATCTTTCATTGGCATTACGCGGGAAATACAGTTTAAATCAATAATCCGTCCGTCAGGCAAGTTAAACAACATCACACACCTCTTAGATTCATATTTTGTGACACTTGCCAAATTCCCTAAATACGGCAAGTTAAATATGATCATTTATTTCAACATTGTGGCGATTTATGTTGACATTCATCAACACTTGCCTAGGCTGCAAGACTGAATATATTGTATCTATACCGACAGAGGAGATAAAGCATGAAAGACAAACTGAATACTATATTTCGAGACATTAAAGCACAACATGAATGTGTGTTGGGAAACAGAGCGTTTCACGATGCAAATGCCTGGCGCATGAACCCGGAAGAAGAAGACGTGATGCGTTCAAAGTTTGCTGTGGATAGAGATAGAATACTGTACAGTGGCGCATATCGGCGCTATCATGGCAAAACCCAAGTGTTCTCGTTCACCAACCTGATTGATGAAGAGATGACTAATCGCAATTTGCATATTGCCTATGTATCCCAAATATCCCGCACTATTGGCAAATATCTGGGGCTAAATACCGAGCTAATAGAAGCTATTGCTTTGGGGCACGATTTGGGGCATTGCCCTTTTGGACACGATGGAGAAAAGGCACTTTCTGAATGCTGCGTAGAAAACGGCATTGGCCACTTTCACCATAATATCGAGAGTCTGCACATAGTAGATTATATATCGCGTAAAGGGCGAGGGCTAAACCTAACTTTCCAAGTTCGCGATGGCATCATCTCTCACGATGGCGAAGTGCATAATATGCGCTTGCAGCCCGATATTAATAAGACAGAAGCCGACATTGAAGCTTTCATCACATCCAAAAAAGCCGGTGATAACACCCAATGGATGCCAGCCACCATCGAGGGCTGTGTGGTTCGTATCACCGATACTATCGCCTATATTGGGCAGGATATTGAAGATGCAATCCGCTTTAACATACTTAAAAGAGAAGATTTACCGAAGGAACAGGTTGCCTATTTAGGCAACACTAACAGCCAGATTATCGAGACCTTAATTAAAAGTGTAATCGTGAATAGCTTCGATCAAGATTGGGTAGCCTTCGATGCTGAGACTTCTGAACATCTGCTTGCTTTAAAGAAGTTTAACTACAAGCACATCTATACAGACGAAAATGTGAAGAAAAGCAACGCTATTATTTACCGCACCATGCATATGATGTTCGATAAATATATGACCGATATCAAAGAAGGCAACAACGAATCTAAGTTCTTTAAACACTTTCTCAACCATAAACGCCCGGAATACTTAAAGCGTTTCTCTCCTGCGGAACAAGTAAGAGATTTTATTGCCACCATGACAGATCGCTATTACAATGAGGAAATAAAGGATTATATGCTGCCCTGGCGAGGTTAATTAGGCATGAACTTCGAAGAAGCTTTCCAAACGTAGCTGCGTACGAGAATCCAAATCCTCCGGCTGATCCCCTTCCAGATTCAGGAAGGGCAGATCAATATATTTCTTAAGCAGCAGGTTATCTATCTGCAGATGGCAAAAGCTCTGCGTGTAGCTAATCACCGCATCTATGCAGCGTCTTTGTAGTTCAGGCTGTATATCTTCCAGCCTGTCAAACACGCTATAAGGATAGGTGTAGACCAAATACTGCTGCACAATATCCGTGAGTAGGGTAGGCATGGCAAATTGACGCTGCACCTCATTGAATATTACATCCCCGCCCAATTCGGCAATAGCATCGTAGATATTCTTGTAAATAGGCGGTACTCCCAGATAAGCAAGGCGTAGCTTGGCAGGAAGAGGGTCTCGTTTGGCAGCCATCTGCATAAAGCTATCCAGTTCTTCTTCATAACGATCTGGATCACCGTTAAAATCGGAAGCATTTACCAGCCAAATATGGTTCTCTTTGCCCGTTACCAGCCGCTCTTTCCAAGTCCATTCATCTAATACCACCAGCTTTTTGCGTATCTCGTCCAAGCGTTGCTTAATCTTATGAGTATCTGCCCTGGACACCTGGTAATGTTCTTCCAGCTTTGCTATTTCGGCATCTAAAGCCGCATATTGCTTCTCTGGTGGAAAGGAAAACCGGTAAACAGGGATCGCCTCTTCATGAATCATCTCCAACAGTGAATTGCCATTGGAGCAATCGCCCTGCACAATTCCCACCACTTCATCCAGCTTGGCGGTAATAGCAACGTTGTAATTACCTTTGATCCAGCTACAGATGGTGCGGGGAAAGCCTTTAATTTCAGCCTTGTAGATATGTTTATCGGCATCTTGGTTGACAAAGATATTATTCAAATCGATAGGGATATGTCCTGCCGCATACAGCACTTCCACCGGAAAAGAAGTAGTGAATCCAATTCTCTTAGCTTTCATAGCTTAGCTCCAGATACTGGGTTTCAAGCTCTGCAATCCGCTCTTTACAGCTTAGAATAGCTTGCTCCAATCCCAGCATTTCTTCTTGCAGCTTAGCAGGCTTTTGGGGGTCGCTGTAGGTTTCCGTTTGGGCTAAGAGGTGATGTACACCATCCAAGCTCTTTTGCAAGCTTAGCAGGTTCGTTTGCTCCATCTCGATGTTATTATGAACTTGTTGCAGATACCAGGGATTCAGTTTCTTTTTCTTCTCTCTGGGTGCAGCGGGTGCTTTGGCTACTTCGGGAGTGGAAAAAGCCAGCTCAATCGCTTTGGCAAGCTCCATATCTGGCTGAGATATCGTGGGAAACACAACATTATCTTCCAAAGCCTTGTGAAACACCCAGTATTTGGTTGCCAGATGCTGCATAAAATACCTATCGTGCGACACAAACAGTATCGTTCCTTTATAATCCTGCAAAGCTTTTAGCAGTTCATCGCTCATGGCAATATCCAGATGGTTGGTGGGTTCATCCATAATTAATAGATTAGGATTCTGGTGAACCAACACACTCAAATACAGGCGAGATTTCTCTCCACCGCTAAGCACACCCACATATTTATCCACATCATCACCCCTAAAGCCAAAGCGTGCCAGCCAGGATAACACATAGCCTCTTGTTTCCATCGGCACTATCTGCCACAGGGTATCTATCACGGTGATGCCTTCATCCAGAGCCAACTGATGCTGATCGTAATAGCCTATTTCCAGGCTCGCACCAATCTTCAGATTACCGGCAGTGATGTCCCTCTCCCCCATCAGGATACGCAGGAGAGTTGTCTTCCCACAGCCATTGGGACCAATAATACAGATTCTATCCTTGTAATGCGCTCTTAAGTTCACATTTCTGGCTAAAGTGCTGCCGCCCGGAATCCCGAACTCCAGCTCTTCCAGAGTGTAAACATCATTGCCGCTACGTCCTGCTGTTTTAATG
>JALNXT010000187.1 GCA_023230245.1 Candidatus Cloacimonadota bacterium | reverse complement strand
TCGATTGTAACTGTTCGGCTATTCCTCGGTATAGATTGGCCATGTTGTATCCGAATATTTTCATGTCGGGAAAATGTTCATAGTCCTTTGATGGTTGCTGAAAATCATCATTTGGATATTTATTTTTCTGTTCATCAAAATACGAATATGTGAATGAATTAGAATCGCTGAATTCGCCGCGGTCTAGGGCCTTAAACGGGGTACCAGAAAGACATATTGTCTGTTGCGTCTTGATGCCAAACTTTTTCGCGATATCTTTATTGTCAATGTCCTTTAGACCTTTTTGATAATCTTTATCTATGTCTTCAATCGTTTCTTGAGTGCGTTCATTCCAAGCTCCAAAATGATACTCATCAAGAACAAGCAAATCGAAAGTCACGCTTTGAAGCTTTTTTATCTTTTCTTTTGTACTTTGAGTGAGTGAGTCTCTACCCAAGTAGTTTTGCAGTGAAAGAAAAACAACAAATGGTGCTTGCGGATTGTCGTTCAAAGAAAAACCGCTTTTAGATAATTCGAAATCTGTATAATAGTCGTAGTCTGTTTCAATATGTCTCAAATCGTTTCGCCACGAGTCTTCTACTGCAGGGACAAATGTGAGAATTAGCACCTTTTTAAATTTCATTTCTTCAGCATATTTATACGTCGTATAACACTTTCCAAAACGCATTTTGCAATTTAAAAGAAATCTAGGTATTGCTGGCGATGATTTAAAATATTTCTTCAATTTGTCAACAGCATCACGCTGTTCATTACGTGGTCTATAAATGATTTTTGAACCTTTTTCTTCAGCTTTTCTATAGTCTTCAAAAATAGCTATAAGATCATCCACAGTTATGTCACCAGTAAACCATTCTTGATTCTTTTCTGAATATCCTGGGAGTTTCGCACTGATTTCGCGATGTATATCATGATCTTTGAAATTATCATCTTTATCATCAATGCAAATGCCCCAGAAAAGGACTTCTCTATCCATTCCATACTTTTCATACCTATTCTCAAGTAAATCAGAATCAAGGGCTAATTCGTATTCTTGGGCATCAATTCTAGACTTAATTGCATGCCAAAAAGTCTCTCCAATTTTGCAAATCGTCATTCCAACTTTGTAACCGTGTAATGGAAGCTTCGGTAATGAATAAATGTAAAGTAATACAACATTATTTTTTATATCATTAGGCGAATCAATTGACACGGAGATTCTCTTTGACAAATATGAAAAATTATCTTCACCATTGATACATTTGGATTTGAAAGTATTTGTTTGCATCAACATCTTAATCCAATTCCTTAATATGCTTTTCTATATATTCAATGTCATTGGTATCTAAACCAAATAGGCGATATAAATCATCGTCTGCCCAACACTTATCAAACGAAATTAATGGAGCATATTTATAAGTGTCTTGGGTCATATTCTTATTTTTTCTTATTCCGACAAGAAATCTAAAAAATTTAGTAGCCATATACTTAACAACATTTTCAGCTTCTTCTCTATTTTTAAGTGGTCCAACGGCCAGGAATGTTTCTGAACAAATTGTGCCTATGGATCCTACTTCTGCCTTTCCAATAATTCTTGCTGGTATTGGATTTCCAATTTGCCCAGCGGCTCCGTCAGCTTTCGAGATAAAAACTTTCCAGACATTAACCAAATCGTTACCTTTCGTTACACTAAATCCTTTTTTCAGAAATTTCGTTTCTCTTCCCTTATCGAATCTTCCAAATATCGAAATACCTTCTGGAACCTTGTTTTTAACGAATAACTCGTCATTCAACTTGCCAACACCAAATGGATTTCTAGGAGAAACAATATCAGCAAAAGAGTTAAATCCTTTTTGCTGAATCTTTTTAAGAATATGAAGCGACTTTTCATCACGTATTAGTATATCAACAGTTCTATTTTCATTTAGGTAACGCTCTGAAGTTTTGATTATTCCATCTTGTTGATGAGTGAATATTTTACATTTACCTTCATTATCTCTATCCCAAAGAAAGTAACAAACCCCTCCTTCGATGCTAACGGCCGGGAAACATTCTTGAGCTAGTAAGTAATCGTGAAGAACTCTTATATGCTTATCGCTAATCATTCTTGCCCTGAATTCATCAAGTCCTTTGCCACCAGAAAACCACCTGGATGGTATAATCATCGCCATAAATTTAGGGTTCATACGTATAGCTTGTTCAACAAAAAGATTGTATATGGGCTTTGCACTTGATCCTCCTCCTCCATCTGTAAGTTGGTAAGGTGGGTTTCCGATAATAATGTCAAACTTCATATTTTTACCTCCAAAAAATCTCTTTTGTATCTGTGTTTTAATATCTGAATCATGAATAAATTCATACGCATAATGTTCTAGTTGCCCTGGATCAGAGTATCTCCCTGGTTTTCCATCTTTTCCCTTTTCGTTTGTTCCACAAAAGATGCATTTCCCTTTAACAAAAGAGTGTTCCGTCTTCGGTGTTAGGATATTTCCTTCTGGAGTATCAAACCATGCGCCATTTCCAATAGCATATCCATTAATAGAATGGCCTTCCGAATCAACTTTTCCATCGAATTTTTTGTTAGCTTGAGAACAATAATAGACTGTTCTTCGACTGACTTGAGAGGTAAACCTTGTCAATCCAATACTAAAAAGCATTTTTTGAAGAATATGTTTTCTCCTTAGTTCTTCATCTGGTTCCCATTTTTTTAAGCCTTCATCAAGACGTAAGGCTATTTCTCTAAGGAAAACACCGTTCTTATCGCATGGGTTGAGCCATTTATAGTTTGGATTAGACCACACTTCCATCGGAAGAGTATCTAGTATTTGTTGGCACACTTTTACAGGTGTAAAAACCTCATCGTTTCCGACATTATTAATTGTCTCGAGAATATCAAAATTTTCAATATAATCTTGAGCTTCTTCAACTGATGTTTTAAACTTTTTTTCAGCATCTAAAGCTTCATTCGTATTGTTCACTAAAAAGCCCTCCTAAATCAGAATCACTATTTCCTGTCTCGTTAGCTTCCCAATCTTCGTACTCAAAAATCGATAGAGAAAAATCGGATTGAATCGTCCATCTAGCAAATAGAATACGATTTTTCTCGGTTTTTCTAGATTTATTACTGATATTGGTTGGCATATACCATCCCATCGGTTGGCCTTTATAAACTAATGTCCGATCAATACTAGTTTCACCCCAAATAAAATTAGTGATAATAATTTTTTTTGCCAAAGTTACATAGTCAAGAGTAATTTTGTCCCCTTCTTTTTTTGCATACAGCATTAAAAGAGTAAATATGTTGTTCCGTTGTTTATTAATTAGTTCTTCATCCATTTCAATGGAGAAAATGTTTGAAAGAGCGATTAAAGATTTTTTTAAATAATCTTTATCATTCAACAATCTTTTCAATCTAAGTTCAAGAATTCTAACAGTGAAAGCACCATCTCCACTAGTGGGTTCAAGAACTGTAGCGTTAATATTTGCAACATTATCATTGCCTATGAGTTTAATCATATTTTTGACAATAAAATCAGGTGTAAAAATTTGATAACCTTCTTGATCATTTGCACCTATATCCGTTAAATTGGGGTATTTCCCATAATCAATTATTTGGTCAAGCATACCTTGCTCGAAAGAATTCTTCATCATTGACATTCCTCACTTCTACAGGCCGTCATCTATTGTTGTAACGTTTTATAAATTTTATCATTTTTAGGTGATTTTTGGAAGGTAATTTCCAAAGCCCGGCTATTTTTCAGCCTTTTCTCGATGATTTTTTAAGGATTACATTCAATTACAACTTCTTCTATTCTCTCTGAGTAAACTCTCTTTTTGCTTTTTCCATAGCAGTTATGAAGTAGCCAAACTTATTTTTAATATCCATATCATCAACATATTTACTAGTCAGTCGTTCTTTATACTTGTGGATGAAGTATTGAACATAGTGCTTGAAATCATCAAACTCATAACCATTCTCGCCGATGAATTTTTCAAAGTAACGATCATATCTAAAGTACTGTCTTTTATCTTTTACGGTTAAATAACCAGAGTTTATTAGATAGCGAGTTAGGACATGGTGTTTATCAAAAGCTAGTTTGTCTTCTAACTCGCTAATTTTATCTATTTTATCTAATAAATCTATTTTATCTAATATATCCTTTGTTATCTCTTTGTTATATATATCTTTATTATTAGGTACATTTTCTGTACGCCCCCCCTGTACACTTTCTGTACCACCCCCGTCCATTTTCTGTACTGGTAGTACATTTTCTGAACGGGTATAAATGTTCGGTATTATTTCATATTCTACGAGGCGAATATTTCCTTCATATCGTTCGATTTTCTTCACTAGATTCATGTCGATTAGTTTGTTGATAAT
>JALNXT010000186.1 GCA_023230245.1 Candidatus Cloacimonadota bacterium | reverse complement strand
ACCACAGTGCGGTGGAATATCAAGGGTACTTCGGCATCGGAAGAACTCACCGGCGGTACTCCGGAATTGATTACCGGAACCTTCCAATAGGAACGTTTCGAGGCTCTTTGATGTCCATGAACATAATAAATTGGTTTACCGTTCTCGTCTGTGGCATCTGCCACCACGGAAGCCATCACGCAACCCACAAAGCCTAAGCCCTGGACTGCTACAATCTTGCGACCCATAGCACGTTGCTCTTTGGTAATCTGCTTAAGTACAAGCTTTTCTTGTTCAGCTTCTGCATCGGTTGGCATCGTATATTCTTTGCCATCGGGAGCAATTGAAACTCTTAACATATTTCCTGTTTCTCCTTAGATATTTGAGTATTCGTAAGTGTTTAAGCATTTTCCAAGCAGCTATACTGTCAAGACTTTTTTCCCTTAGCCTGCCATTGCCGTATGGGAGACTGTTCATAATACGATGTATCAAGTATCCGCCGACAACCCCTTTGCGCACTTTCGACAACCCATTTGGAAATCTCCCCATGATTCTGCTTACTTTTTCCAAACCCCTTGTCGAATCGACACCAGCTTTGACTATTGAAGTGTGAGTAGTTGTCTATTGCCTCTTGCCACTGCTTTTGCAAGAACCCGTGAATCGCACTTCAATACCACGTGTAGTTCCCTATTCTGAGATGGTGTATTCTTAACTTCGCCACCATTGGAATAGTTATTATTGATAGTCCTATTTACCACCTGAGCTGGATTATTTATCTTAATTGTGCTCAATGCCTTACGCACATTAGATGCATCTCCGAAGTTCAAAGCATCAAAAAATGGCAGACCAAACTGCTTAACCCTCTCTGCGGAGATAATATACTCATGATCCGATATAGCTATTATGTGACTATCCGAAGTAGGCGTCCCCTTACCCTTATACAACCCAGGCGAACCACCTTCAGCAAACTTCTGAGACGCTATCGTTTCCACTTGAACAGCCCCCAGCGCTCCAATCGCAATTGCAGCAGGAACCGCATACCAAGCCGGTTTAAGTGTCAGTGCATTTGTCACGCCTTCTGCGGTATTCATCATAGCCGAAGCAATCTGCACTTTTTGTTCAATTCGCCTCATCGTCCGCACTTTCTTCTCATATTCGGCGTTGATTTTCTCCTTTTCGGAGCTCAACCATGCTTCAGATCGGCGTTCTGTTTTGGCTCTATCTTCCAGCATCTTGATAGCGTTGTTCTTAGATGATTCCATGTTACTGTATAACTGTCCCCAAATAGTGCTTATCTGCCCTGCTATCTGCTGATACTGGCTCACAATCGCATCCTGATCGCTTGGCTGAATCGCTATTGCGCTAAATAGCTTTCCCCTGAAGCCACTGCTGTTCCTTTCCGCATCAAGTTCTTTCACTCTTTGCTTCAATATCACGGATTTCTGGTCTTCAGATAGCTGCATCATGCGCACATCTTCTTCAACACGTGCTTTTTTCCATGCGTAATAGCCTGCATCGAGGAACTTTACCTGGTTGTAATAGCTCGCCAAGTCGCTATCCCTATTCCCCGCCAATTGTGCTTTCTGTGCACGTCCTTTCAGCACCTCCAGCTTATCTGTCTCTGTCTGGCTCACATTACCATCTGCTGCTACGATCAGCTTAAGCGTTTCATAGTATTCCCACGCCTTATCGGCTATCTCCTGATACGTTACCAGTCCAAGCTCTCTAAGCTCTGCCAAATGGCTCATTTCGGCTTCGTATTGCCCCTCGAAACCGATCATTATCTTATTGTCAAAATCCTTCTTGTCCTTATCCAGGCTTTTCACTTGGGTCTCTGTCCAAGCCTCTCTATCGCTACTATTAGTAGGAAACAGCTTCTTGCCTTCGGTTTCTATTTGGCTTTTCTTCCAAGCGTAATATCCTGATTCTGCAAACTTTAGGCTCTCAAAATGCGCTGCTGTAGCATCTTCTTCCGCTTTCTGGTATTTACGCTCAATCTTAACTTTTTCCACCAACCAATTCTGCCGAAGCGATTCTTTAGCTGCTTCATTTCCCTCTACCAAAGCCTGTTCTTTTTTTAGCTGCTCTTCCAGTCGAGCAAGTTCGATTGCCTTTTCATTGAACAGCAATTTCTTTGCCTGTTCAAAATCAGCTGCTTTTTGCAGCACAGCGTTTTTTTCGCTTTGCCCTTCTTCACTCCTCGCTTCCTTGCTTCCGCTCCCTCCAATGCTATTTGCCACCGCCTTTGGTGCCCCTTCTTTTAACATAGCATTATACTGGCTTCTTTTGCCTATCAAGGTATTTGTCAGGATAGCAGCCTTTTGCAGTGCTATTTGTTCTCCGTTGTTAAAGTTACTGCTTTGCTTGCCCAAATCCTCAAACCGCTTCGCCATGTTTTGTAGATAAGCATCGCTAAACGTACTGCTATCGCTATTGATCAGCTTTTGCATATCCGCCTTAACGCCTGCCAATGCTATTCCTCTGCTGCCGCTAAAAAAAATGTCTCTCCAGTTAAAGTCCTTCACCAGCGTCTCATAGGTCTCCACACGTGTCTCTTCCATGCCTATCTTTATCATTTTCAGGCTGTTCTGCCATTGCTGCCATGATAGTTTAATCAGTTCTTCTTTAGCTGCCTTAGCTGCACCTTCAACCCCCTTCAGGCTATTGCTATAGCTCCCTGTTTGGCTTATCAGATTAGGGTATTTCTCCGCCAGGCTGCCGTGTATCCCTGCCAGTTCACCCTGTTCTTTCTTATTTAGTTTAGCTTGTCCAGCAAGCTGCTGATAACGCTCTGTAAGCTTCATGGTAGCCTTGGCATCGGCTTCCTTTTTGCTTAGTTCTTCGCTGTTTTGTTCCAGCGTTTTTCTTTGCACATCATATCTATCCTTCATCGCACTGGTATTCACCTTCAGGATTGCATTCAAACCCACGTATGCTCCCGTTATCCCTATCACAATCCAACCCAAGGAACCAATACTCGCCAAAAACCCTTTAGCTGCTGTCCCTGCTGCCACAAAAGAAGCACCCACTGTCCCCATTGCCCCGCTAAAGGATATTGTCCCGATCGTTGCCGCTTTATTTGTTGCCACCACGGCGAAAACCTGCGCCACATAAGCTTGTTGTTCAAGCGTTAAGGCTGCATATGCTACTCCCTGTACCATTATCGCTAGTGTATGCTTCACCACCATAGCATTAGCCAGCAACAGCCCCAGCGTCATAGCTTTTGCTTCTCCGCTCATGGCACTGGCTGCTTCGATCATCGGTGTCATCAGCTCCACAAAACCTTCCATCACGGGTAGCACACCGGTTGCCAAGGTCTCCTGAAAATCCCCCCAGGTATTCTTCAGTTGGGTCATTTTACCAATGGAAGTATTAGCTGCATCCTCTGCCAGGGGAAAGTATTCCAGCCCCCGCTTCAGCACCATTTCAAATTTCTCTGCTTGGCTGGCGTTTTCATCCAGCACCAATCCATAACGCCCCAGCATACCGGTATTGCCGGCAGCAGCCTTACCCACCAAATCCATGGCTGTCCCAAGGTCTATCCCAAATGCTGAAGATAGCCCTATTGCAGCTTTAGTGGCTCTTTGCAAGCTTTCCACACTATCAAAGCGCGCTATATTCTGCATCTGTGCCATGCTGGTCATCAGCATCTCGTCCCCATACACGGTTGCTTTCTGAAGCGAAGAGGCATAATGCCCCAGTATCCTGGCATTATTATCCACTTCCAGCCCAGTAGCTCGTAGCGCACCTTTTAGCGTTATCTCAGCAGATTCCTGCTCTTGTGCTGCCCGCACCATTGTCCCGATAGTTTTCTCATAAGCCATACCCACGGTTTGCAGTGCGCCCTGGATACCGTTTATCACCAGGCCCCATTCCGCAAATTGCGCTTTCACGCGGGTCATAGGGCTGCTAATATTCTTTTCTATACCCACCGCAACCTTGCTAAAATCCGCCTCAGCATCGATATCGTACTTACGCAAAAGCTTTTCCACAATGGAATTTAGTTCTTCCTTGCCTTTGAAATCCAGAGTTATGGTATATCTTGCATCGCTCATTTGCTTTCTTTCCTTTTTAGCTTAGCTTATGGGTTAAGAGGTAAAAATGTTAATATTCATTATGCTGTTTGCCCTTGTTACTTGGTGCTTAATCCGTTTTTTTTGCTGGCTTAATTCAGGCGAGCCTATCCGCACCGGCACCATAATAGATAAATACATCAAGTAGCCCCCATAAAAGGACACATCAGCCCCGCCCGCTCTTCCTGCCACATCCCGCATAGCTCCACTGCTTCAGCTATCTCAGCTTTGTTCGCATCGATGCCTATTCTTGCTAGCACATAGCGCAGCCTCATAAAGATGTTTCCTGGCTCAATATCCCCAGATT
>JALNXT010000185.1 GCA_023230245.1 Candidatus Cloacimonadota bacterium | reverse complement strand
GCGATGGCAAAGCTGATGAATCCAGCAACAAGATGATTAAATCCGCGTTTTGCATAAGTTCGTAGCTCTTGGCGATGCCAGCAGATTCCACTTCGTCGGTAGAACTGCGCAACCCAGCAGTGTCGTATATTACTAAAGGGAAGCCGTTTAGCGAGATGCTCTCCTCCAGATAATCTCTGGTGGTGCCGGGATGGGGGGTTACAATGGCGCGGTTCTGTTGTAAAAAGGCATTAAATAGGGATGATTTACCACTATTAGGAGCACCAGCAAGGCAGATCTTGATGCCTTCGCGGATGTGTTTGCCCTGTTCGCCTTTATCGGCAAGCTGTTTAGTATCTTGCAGCAAGCTCTGAATGCGTTGTCTTAAATCCACCAAATCTATCTGTGGGAGGTCTTGATCGGCAAAATCTATGGCAAGTTCACAGCGTAAGCGGGCAGCACTAATGCGCTCTAGAATATCCCGTAAATGCTGACTAAGGATGCCCTGAAGCTGCATTAAAGCAGCCTGTTCGGATTTTGATGCTTGGGCATGGATGAGATCATTAACCGCCTCTGCCTGGCTGAGATCCAGTTTCCCATTCAGATACGCCCGCAGGGTAAACTCTCCGGGATTGGCGATACGAGCATAGAGCAATAGATTCTGCATAATACGATTGGCGAGATGAGGATTGCCATGGCAGGAGATTTCCACAGTATCTTCCCCCGTGTAGCTATGGGGACTAAGGAATACGCTAAGCAACACATCATCCAGAGGCTGGTGCTGCTCGTCGTGTATCTTGCCGTGGATCAGGCAATGCGAAGGTGAGTTTAGCAGCTTTGTGGCAGGAGCAAAAAACCTTGCGACAATCTCAATGGCACCTTGCCCGCTGATTCTTAAAACCGTAGTAGCAGCGTGCCCTACAGGGGTGATTTGCGCACATATGGGTTCAAGCTGTTCAAGCGGAGAGGTCAAGCTGGGTTATCCTGAATAATCAGTTCGCTCAGCTTATCGGCGGTAAAACCTATCTGTTCCAGTAGCAATTCTGTCTTGCCATGAGGAATGAATTCATCGGGATAGCCGAAGTTTTGCACGATTACCGGATATTTGCTCAATAACTGCGAAATCCGTGAGCCGATGCCCCCAATCATAGAGCCATTTTCAATAGTGTAAACGTGGTGGCAGGAAGTCCCCACAACCGACAAAGCTTCTTCATCCAGAGGTTTCAAACAGGGAAATCTTAATAGATACGGATTTAGCCCTGCTTGCTTAAGGTTTTTCCACACCTGTTCGCCAAGCTGGAATGCGTTGCCAGTGGTGACCAAAGCAATGCCTTCCCCATTGTGGTGAAACACTGCTTGGTTAAAATGGAACTCAGCCTTGTCTTTGGGATCACAGGGTGCTGTTCCTCTGGGGTAACGAATGGCGACAGGACCATCCATATAACTGGCTGCCCACTCCAGCATGGCTTCCAATTCATGGGCATTGTGGGGAGATAGAATAACGAGATTGGGAATAAAGTTCAAGAACGCAAGATCAAAGGCGCCGTGATGTGTGGCGCCATCTTCGCCTACCAAACCTGCACGGTCTATACAAAATACCACCGGTAAACGAGGCAGAGCTACATCGTGGATAATTTGGTCTAAAGCACGTTGCAAAAAGGTGGAATAAATTGCCACAAAGGGTTTTATGCCTTTGGTTGCCATGCCTGCTGCCAGGGTTACGGCGTGTTGCTCGGCAATGCCGACATCGAAGAAGCGAGATGGAAAACGCTGTTCGAACGGGCTTAACCCGGTTCCGGTTGCCATGGCTGCGGTGATAGCGGTAATATTCTCCTGCTTTTCCGCGAGGCGAACCAAGCTTTTTCCCATGATCTCACACCAGCTTTCTTTGCCACTGCAAAGAGGTTTACCATTTTTGGCTTCGAAAGGCCCGATCCCATGAAAGAGAGAGGCATTCTTTTCTGCGGGTGCATAGCCTTTGCCTTTTTGCGTAACTACATGGATAAGCACGGGACCAACCATGAAGTTCTTCACCCGTTTGAGGATAGACACCAAATGGTCGATATCGTGTCCATCGATGGGGCCAACATACTTAAAGCCAAGGTCTTCAAAGATAATATTGGGTATCAAGATGTTCATCATGGATTCTTCCAGTTTCTGAGCACCATAGATGAACCTGCGTCGGATGCTGGAGGGGAGGCTGCCACTCAAATCCCAAATCTGTCGCTTTAGCGTGTTATAAGATCGGCTCGCCATCATGCGTGCCATGTGCTTTTGTAAACCACCCACGTTCTTGGAGATAGACATGGCGTTGTCGTTCAGAATAACGATGAACTTGTCTTTTTGGAGGTGTCCGGTATGATTCAAAGCTTCAAAACTGATGCCTCCGGTTAAGGCACCATCGCCAATAACGGCTATACAATGCCCTGTTTCTGCAGCTAGATCTCTGGCGCAGGCGATACCCAAAGCGGCAGAGATGGAGGTGCTGCTATGTCCCGTGGAAAAAGCATCGTAGGGGCTTTCATCGCGATTGGTGAAGCCGCTGATTCCGCCATAAGTGCGCAAAGTTTCAAACCTGGCATTGCGTCCGGTTAGTATCTTCCAGCCGTAGCTCTGATGCCCCACGTCCCAAACAATGCGGTCTTTTAGGGGATCGAAGAGATGCAGCAAAGCAATGGTGAAATCTACCGCTCCCAAGCTGGGTGCAAGGTGCCCACCGGTGTGGGAAACAACTTCCACAATGCGCGCACGGACTTCCTTGGCTAAGAGCTGCAGTTCGTTAGGGTTTAGTTCCTTAATAACTTTCGGGTCGGTAATTCGTTCTAATATCATGATTAGCCCCTATTTTAGGGTTAAAGTGAAGAGCGCGCTTCCTCAAGCTTGACAATTATCAGCTCAACGAGAACCAATGCAAAGGCAATCGCCAAGAGGATTTTCCACAGGTCATGCCCCAATCTGGACAAGAAAAGCTTGCTTTCCCAGTTACTCCCCAGGTTTTTTGCTCCTGAAGGAGGGTTGTTGCGGTTCTGAGAATCTTGATAGTCTATATTAAAAGCCAACATGCTCTGAGTGGGAGAATCCGGTTCGATTGTGTAAATACCCGGAACATCCGCTAATTGTTTGGGGTTCACCACCACTTCCCCACCGGGTAAACGAAGCTTGTTGGCACTAAGGATCTCGCCCAGACGGTGATTGTTTTCGGCGATATCCGAGCTGGAATCATAATTGAAGGTGCGGAAGGCAAGCACAGGAAAAGCAGGATCCATAAAGAAAGTGTTCATAGGACTGGTGATATCCCACAGCCAGAGACTCTGTTTGTCTTTTTGGATCGCCAATGGTATATTCTGTGCCGCCACGATGGCAACGGAGCTATTGGCTGAGCTTTGCCAGTACTTTGCAATCGTGCTGTGTTTTAGCTGTTTGTCTGAGATTAGCGAGCTTATATAGTGGTGCTTGTTGAGCAGGCTAATGTTTAGGGCTTTATCGCTATAATCCTTTAGGTTCACCCCAAAGGTAGATTGCAAATAGGATTTCATATCGCCGGAGATGGAGTTGCCAAGGCAGATCAGTAAGCCTAGTTTGCGAGTGCTAATCGCCGTTAATATCTCATGCAGTTTGGGGGTAAGCACTCCCGGCTCATATAGCACCAGCATTTGGTAGCTATCCAATAAACTTAAGGATAGGTTTTCGGGACGGATAATCTGCGGTGCTCCGCCACAATAAACATTTAGCAGCGAAGAGAGGAAGAAAGGCAAGCTTTGAGCTTGGGTAACCACTCCCAGTTTCGGCTTTTGAAAATGTGGGAAGGCAAAGTAGCAGCGATTATCCTGAGTTTGCCGTTCGTCCGCCACTTCAATATAGCCACCATGCCATCCATCTTTATCTACATTGAAAGTGATACTTTCGGTAATGCTTTGGCGAGGGGCAATATTCACAAACTTGTCTGCCAGCTTAATCTCACCCACCACGGCTTGTACAAGCACGTCTTTACGCTCGGCATTCCCTTGGTTCTCCAGAGTGAATTGAATGGTTTGCTGCTGGCGTTTATCCACCATTTGAGGTAGTACTTTGGCGGCAGTGCAGGCAATGTTGGCATAATCTTGGGCTGCAAGGAGCGGTATTGAAGTAAGTGGTACGGGAGTTTTGAGTTTAACAGGTTCACTGCGGTTATCTGAGATGAGGTAAATTTCCTGATTTGGCATCTGGCTTTCGTGCAGCTTAGTCTCTGCGAACTTTAACATATCTTCAATAGGCAAGGGAATGTAGGTTACCGCTATTTGCTCTATAAGGTTGGAAGGGATGGTGCCGGCGTAGATCTGCGCATGCAGTTGGTTCCAGTTATCATTGGAAGTAACCAGGATCAGCCGATCATTTTGGGTGGCACGTGC
>JALNXT010000184.1 GCA_023230245.1 Candidatus Cloacimonadota bacterium | reverse complement strand
GCTGCTTTCTTTGTCACTAAATTACTGCTTCCGGCAGATTACTACTTTGGTGTGTTTATCTCCACGGTCATCGGCTTAACTGCCGGTATCTTAATAGGTAAATTCACAGAGCTTGATACCTCGCACAGCTATAAACCCACGCGTGACATAGCAGCGCAATCTGAATTCGGCCCTGCGACAGTTATTTTAGAAGGTATTTCAGTGGGAATGCGTTCTACTGCGGCTCCCGTGATAACTATTGTTGTGGGTATCTTGGCGGCGTTTATTTGCAGCCATGGCTTTGCTTCCATAGAAATGGGGCTTTACGGCATCGGTTTTGGTGCTGTAGGCATGCTGGCTACCTTGGGTGTTACTTTGGCGATGGATGCCTTTGGTCCTATTGCAGATAATGCCGGAGGCAATGCACAGATGTGTAACCTACCGAAAAATGTGCGTGAAATGACGGATAATCTCGATTCTGTGGGCAACACTACTGCTGCCACAGGTAAAGGTTTTGCCATTGGCAGTGCGGCTCTTACAGCCATGGCGTTGCTTGCAGCCTATCTTGAAGAAGTGCGAGCAGGGCTTATCCTAATCGGCGAGCGAGCAGGGCAAGTGCTATTTCTAAATATCCACTACAGCCCAAAGTTTAGTGAGCAAATCCCCATTGACAAAGCTTCAATATCCGATTTTATTAACTTCTACCAGATCCATGTGCTCAATCCTAAGTTCTTGTTGGGTATATTTGTGGGTGCAATGGTGGCATTTGTGTTCTCTTCGCTTACTATAAAAGCGGTGGGACGTGCGGCCGGAGAAATGGTGAAGGAAGTTCGCCGTCAATTCAAAGAAATACCCGGTATTATGGATGGCAGCGGTAAGCCGGACTATGCCCGTTGCGTAAAAATATCCACTGTTGGTGCGCAAAAAGAGATGCTTCTGCCTGCTTTGGTGGGGATACTTACCCCCATTATTACAGGTATGTTGCTTGGTGTTGCTGGAGTTCTGGGAGTGTTAGTTGGTGCCTTATCCAGCGGATTTGTGCTGGCAGTGATGATGAACAATTCCGGCGGAGCTTGGGACAATGCCAAGAAATATGTAGAATCTGGCGCGCATGGTGGCAAAGGTTCCGAAGAACACAAAGCTACAGTCGTGGGCGACACTGTGGGTGATCCCTTTAAAGATACCGCTGGGCCTTGCATAAACATCCTGGTGAAGCTGATGAGCATGGTTTCTATTGTCTTTGCGGGTTTGATTGTGGGCTTTTCCTTAAACATTGAGACAATCAATGCACCCTATAGCTCTGTAAAACTGGATAAAGCCATGCATAATGAGATAATTAGCATCGATAAAACCGCTTATGATAAAATCCAGTGTTTAGATTGTGCAGAAGTAAATCCTGATTGTACTGAAGAACACAAAGCAGTGCTTACTCCATAAGTTTGTCGCTATATAAAATAACAGAGTTCGGATAGATATTCGAACTCTGTTTTTTTAAGAGGGATTAATACCTATAAGCTTGTTACAAGTACTTAAACTCCAAAGATAACGTCAATTTCTTTTCTTGCACTTGCAGCCGAATCTGAAGCATGCACACCATTATCGGTAACGCCTTCTCCATAAAGAAAGCGTATCGTTCCCGGTTTGCGCTTTTCTGGTTCCACTGCTCCGATTAGTTCCCGCAAATCGTGAATGGCATTGTCTTTTTCCACTATTATCGCCACCGTGTCAGCCGAAGTCATAAACTCCACTAACCCGGCAAAAAAGCTTTTCCCATCATGCTCTGCATAGAACTGTTTGGCAAGGGCTGGGTCGAAGCGAAAGAGCTTCAGGGCTGCAAGGTGGTAACCGCTTGTTTCAAGCAAAGAGATGATGTGCCCAATATGCTTATGTTGCACAGCATTAGGCTTGATCAGCAATAATGATTGCTCTGTCATTATCTGGAATACTCGGTCTCGATATAATCTAAAGCAGCCACTTTGATGGCGATATCACGGTTTAGCACCACGCTCATTTTAATCTTGTGTTTGAGGATATCCATCCAAATGTCAAAGATTTCGCTAGGCTTAAACTCCACACCTGTATAGAGCTTAAGCATGTCTTGATAAAAGTCGTCACGGTCTGCATCTACTCTGGCGATTACCAGCTTTTGGGTTTCCGAGCAGACATCGTAATCCTTGTAACGGACATCGACAACGGCATAGCCGAGCTTAAGCAGGTTCTCGAAATTTACTTGTAAGTCTTCGTTGTTACTCATTTTCTATACTCCTATGTATAAATAATTCTCGACAGAAAGAAGGCACTTGCTTTCTTTGTTTGCAAGGAAGTGAGTTTTGGCTGTGGTGTCAAGCACTATTTATTAATGCCTCAGATAAGGCTTTGCAGGTGCGAACCGCTAAATAATCGCATTCTCACTTATTATTAACTAGGGGATTAAATGTCTGAATTTAAGCTGGTAAGCGATTACGATCCATCCGGTGACCAACCAGAGGCAATTGAGCAGCTTGTAGAAGGTGTTGAAGCGGGCAAGAAGCATCAGGTATTGTTGGGTGTAACCGGCAGCGGGAAGACCTTTACCATCGCCAATGTGATTGCCAAATTAGATAGACCCACCCTTGTCCTATCTCACAATAAAACCCTCGCAGCACAGCTCTATGGCGAGCTAAAACAACTATTTCCCGATAACGCGGTGGAGTATTTCATCAGTTATTACGATTATTACCAGCCTGAAGCCTACATCCCCGGAAAGGATATCTACATCGAGAAGGACAGCAGCATCAACGAGCAAATTGAGAAGCTGCGTCTGCGTGCCACCATGAGCTTGATGGAGCGCAGAGACGTGATCATCGTTTCCTCCGTATCCTGTATCTACGGCTTGGGAGTTCCCGAAGAATACCGTGAAGCTCTGATCCGTCTGGAAACCGGCATGAAGATGGATAGGGAAGAGCTGATTAGCAGACTTGTCCAAGCCCATTACAGCCGTAATGATATTGCCTTCGAACGGGGAGCATTCAGAGTTCGTGGTGATATTGTGGATATCTATCCCGCTTATCTGGAGCATTGCTTACGAGTGGAGTTTTTTGGCGACGAAGTGTTCCGTCTGGAAAAGCTGCATCCCATATCCTACCAGAGTTTAGGCGTGGTGGATACCTATCCTGTGTATCCAGCCATCCATTTTATTATGAGCGAAGAGAAGATGCGCGGTGCACTGACGAGTATAGAGACTGAAATGAATGCCAGGGTGGCGTATTATCTCGAAAATCAACGCTATGTGGAGGCTGACCGCCTAAAACAACGCACTTCCTTCGATCTGGAAATGATGCGTGAACTTGGCTATTGCAGCGGTATCGAGAACTATAGTCGCCATCTTACCGGTGCCAGCCCAGGCACGCCGCCAAGCTGCCTGATGGATTATTTTCCCGACGATTTCCTCTTTGTGATCGACGAATCTCATGTTACCATACCTCAGGTGCATGGCATGTTCGGAGGAGATTACACGCGCAAGAAGAACCTCGTGGAGTATGGTTTCAGGCTGCCTTCTGCCTTCGATAATCGCCCTTTGCGCTTTGAAGAGTTCGAGCAGTTTATGAAACAGGTTATCTTTGTTTCTGCCACTCCGGCGGATTATGAACTAAGCCTTACGCAGGGCGAGATTGTGGAGCAAGTTATCCGTCCCACCGGATTGCTGGATCCAGAGATCGAAATAAAGCCGATTAAGTACCAGGTTGACGATCTTATCTCGCAGATAACACTGCGTACACCCAAGCAACAAAAGACGCTGGTAATGACCCTTACAAAGCGTATGAGCGAAGACCTGACTATATATCTGAAGAATGCGGGGATAAAAGCATGTTATTTGCACAGCGATATTGATACCATCGAGCGCGCCAAGATTATCCGCGAGTTACGCTTGGGAGTTCACGATGTGATAGTGGGCGTAAACCTGCTGCGGGAAGGCTTGGATTTGCCGGAAGTATCGCTGGTGGCAATCCTCGATGCGGATAAGACAGGTTTTCTGCGTTCAGCTCGCTCCCTAATACAAATATCCGGACGCGCTGCCCGTAACGTGGATGGAAAAGTGATCTTCTATGGCGATATCATAACCGATGCCATGCAAAAAACTATTAACGAAACTAATCGCCGCAGGATAAAACAAATGGCATATAATGAGGCTAATAACATTACTCCACAGACGATTATGAAGACCGTAGAGCAAATAATGCAATCCACATCCATCGCCGAGGGTTACGATAAAATAGATAAAACTGAAAAAACCAGCACCAAGCCGAGTAAACAGGATTTCATGGAGTATCTGGATCTTGATAGCAAGGAAAAGGTGATCGAACTGCTCACCAAGGAAATGAATAAAGCAGCTACCAATCTCGATTTTGAG
>JALNXT010000183.1 GCA_023230245.1 Candidatus Cloacimonadota bacterium | reverse complement strand
AATGCCCAAAAAGTTTCGCCTGTGTGGTTGAAAGCAACGTCTAGAATCATGCGTAAACCCATGCTGTGGGCAAGCTGCACGAACTCTCTCATTTCTTCGGGAGTGCCAAAATGGGGATCGATACTGCTGTAGTCAGATGAATCGTATTTATGGTTGGATTTCCCCTGCCACAGCGGGTTAAAGTAGATAACAGAGATACCAAGCTCTTTCAGATAGTTTAGTTTGGAAGCTACACCCGCTATATCTCCGCCGTAAAACGACCACCAGTCTGGCATACCTTCCGGCAAATAGGGGCTTTGCTGCAGCCCGCTGATATCTTTCCAGTCTTCTACCAGATGAAAATATTCTTTGTTGACAGGCAGATATTCACCTGCGGGAGGTGGAGTTCTGCTTTCTTTATAATACCATTCGCTGAAATCGGGATTGATAGCGGGATTGCCATTGCAAAAGCGATCCGGAAAGATCTGATAGACCACGCTTTCTTTTAGCCAGGCAGGAATGGCGAATATTTCACAATCAGCTAATACCAGCTCGATTGGCTGTACATCAGCTTTATTAGCACTTAAGCCGGCTCTACCCAGATAGTAGAGTTGTTCTTGGTGTTTAATTTCCAGATGGAAGAGCAGATTATGCTCTGGCGGGGTATTGAGGAAGATATGAAACACGTCATACAGCGTGCTTCTACCCAAAGTTTGCAGTATTGTTTTAGAGTCTGGAGTAACAAAATAAACCTCATCGGCAAGCTTAGGATACCACTTGAAATGTAACTCACCCTTGGTTTCTGAGCTTCGATAAAGCTTTAGGAAGGTTTCTGTTTTCTTATGCGCCTTATGGGTCAGCACATCTTGCCATGTAAAGGGCTGCGAAGATGCTTCAATTAACAGGATGGAATGCCTTCCACCCAGGTTATCAGGTTCGTATAGAGGGCAGGCTTCGTCTATCATCCAATTGCCATCCACGATAAGCTTGTAGGCATATCTGCCTTCCGGAATATCCAGATTTAGCAGGAATACTCCGCCCATATCCTCCATCGGGAGAATCTGCCAATCGCTGAAATCACCCGCCAAACCAACTAAATGCGATCCTGCGGTCAAGGGAGAATAGCTGAAGCGGTGCATGCTCATCGTTTACACAACTTTTCATATAAGTTTGTGGTATTGTGGAAGGGTGGAAAAGTGGAAAGGTGAAACACACCTAAAACACTAGAGTTAAACACTAAATTCTCCTAAATGGGTACTGTTTTTATAATTGCCAAGGTATCTAAGCTTTAGTTTCACTCCTTCACCCTTTCACCCTTTCACCCTTACACTTTTTCACTTTTTCACTTTTTCACTTTTCTCGCAGCCTTGGGTTTAACACCAAGCTCTCTATCGTAGTGCTGTTTTAGGTGATAACCCGTAGCTGATTTTTTACTCTTGATAATATCCTCGGGAGTGCCGAAAGCTACAATCTTGCCACCTTCTTCTCCCCCTTCGGGACCCAAATCTATCACCCAATCGGCAGATTTTATCACATCCAGATTGTGTTCTATCACCACCACGGTATTGCCCATCACCACCAGTTTCTTTAGCACTTTCAGCAGGTTATTGATATCGTAGAAGTGCAAGCCAGTAGTCGGTTCATCCAGCAAATACAGTGTTTTACCGGTGGAAGTCTTACTCAGCTCACGAGATAGCTTAATTCGCTGCGCCTCACCTCCGGAAAGAGTGGTGGACGCCTGCCCCAGCTTGATATAATCCAAGCCTACTTCGTGCAGTGTGTTTAGTTTCTGCTTGATAGATGGAATGGCATCGAAGAACTCAATTGCTTCTTGCACATCCATATCCAATACTTCGGCGATATTCTTACCCTTATAGCGGATGGAAAGCGTTTCCTGGTTATAGCGTTTGCCTTTGCAGACTTCGCAGGTTACGTAAATATCTGCCATAAAGTGCATTTCAATCTGTTTTAGCCCCGCCCCTTCGCAAGCTTCACAGCGTCCGCCTTTCACATTGAAAGAAAAGCGTCCCGGCTTGTAACCACGCATCTTGGAGGCTGGCAGCTCCGAAAAGAGATTACGAATGGGATCGAAAAGCTTGATATAGGTGCAGGGATTCGAGCGCGGCGTCCTTCCTATCGGCTGCTGATCTATAGAGATAATCTTGTCAATATGCTCGATGCCGGTGATAGCTTCCACTGTTCCCACCTTGTGCGTGCTGCGATAAAAGCTGTTGTGCAGAAAGGGAGATAAGGTCTGGTTTATGAGGCTGCTTTTCCCGCTGCCAGATACACCCGTTACGCACACAAACATGCCGATGGGGATATCCACCGTGATATTCTTCAAATTATTGTGGCTGGCGTTCTTAAGGCGTATCACTCGTTCATCCGCTTTCACCCGCTTCTCTGGAATGGGTATTTTAAGCTTACCTGATAGATATGCTCCCGTGAGTGATTTGGAGCTTTTCATAATCTCTTTAATGGTTCCCTGGGCTACGATCTCTCCACCATAAATGCCCGCCTTGGGGCCAAAATCCACAATACTATCCGCACTGCGCATGGTATCTTCATCGTGTTCCACCACAATCACGGTATTGCCCAAATCTCTAAGCTGAACAAGCATTTGCACCAGTTTGGCATTATCTCTTTGATGCAGCCCGATGCTCGGTTCATCCAAAATGTACATCACGCCCACAAGCTGGCTGCCAATCTGGCTTGCAAGACGAATACGCTGCGCTTCGCCACCAGACAGAGTGGGAGAGCGTCTATCTAAGCTGAGGTAGTGCAAACCGACGCTGAGCAGAAACCCCAGTCTATTACGGATTTCTTTCAGTATTTCAGCAGCGATAAGCAGCTTGTTGCCACTAAGTTTCAGATTGCCGAAGAACTCATGCGCTTCAGCGATGCTCATCGCGGTGATATCACCAATGTTCTTAGCGCCAATCTTTACAGCCAAGGAAGATGGTTTCAGCTTCTTACCATCGCATTCAGGGCAGGGTTTATCGCTGATGAATTGCATGTAGAAACGGCGCGAATCTTCGGAAGTAGTCTCGTGCATACGCCTTTCCAATTGGGGGATAATGCCTTCAAACTTCATCATAAATTCGCCACTGCCTCTTTCGTTTTGCCAGGCAATCTTAAACTTCTTCCCTTTGGAACCGTAGAGGATAAGCTGTTTGGCGATATCTGCCAATTTATACCAGGGAATAGTCAGAGAGAAATTATAGGATTTGGCAAGGTTGCGAACGGTGTTCAGAGTCCAGCTATCTAGCTTTGCTTCCAGCCTGCCCCAAGGTGCAACGGCACCTTCCATGATGCTAAGTTCGGGATCAGGGACTACTAAATCTGGATCGAACTCCAGCTTATAGCCCAAGCCATTACACAGCTTGCAAGCTCCTATAGGGCTATTAAAAGAGAAACTCTGGGGGGCAAGCTCTTCGAAGCTGATGTTGCACTTTGCGCAGGCATTCATGGCAGAGAGGATAGTTTCCCTGCCTTCGTCGCTATACTCTATCTTTACAATACCTTCCGTTAGTTTCAAGGCAAGCTCCAAAGACTCAGACAGCCTACTTTCGATGCCTGCTTTTAGAACGATACGATCCACCACCACATCTATATTGTGCTTACTCTTTTTATCCAGCACAATCTCGTCTTCCAGATTGTGCAATTTCCCGTTGATCATCACGCGTACAAAGCCTTCCTGCCTTAGCTGTTCCAGCTCTTCCTTATGCTCACCCTTACGGTTTTGCACCAGCGGAGCCAATATCTGCAGTTTTGTCCCCATCGGGCTTTGCATCAAATGTTCTATCATCTGATCGATAGTTTGAGAGCCTACCGGTTCGCCACAGTTATAGCAATATTGCTTGCCAATCCTGGCAAATAGCACTCTTAAATAGTCGTAAATCTCGGTAGCTGTGCCGACAGTGGAGCGGGGATTTTTGCTGGAAGCCTTCTGCTCTATGGATATAGCCGGAGAAAGCCCTTCAATATAATCCAGTTTAGGCTTTTCCATCTGACCCAGAAACTGCCGTGCGTAGGCAGATAGTGATTCCACATAACGCCTCTGCCCTTCAGCATATAGGGTGTCGAATGCCATAGAGGACTTACCCGAGCCAGATACGCCGGTAAATACCACCAAACTGTCGCGTGGTATTTCAAGGTCTATATTCTTTAAGTTATGTTCTTGAGCACCTTTTATAATGATTTTAGTCTTCAATCTTCACCTCGTTCGTGGCAGCTTATTTATACAAGCCATGCTGTCAAATGAAAAGTAGACACGAGTTTATTGGGCTCATGTTCAATTAGAGTGGGTAGCCACACGAGTATTGTGTTAAATAGCGTGATTTACAAAATTATAACCTAGCTGCTACAGAAACATTGTATCTCTCTTCCTTGCTTGCATTGC
>JALNXT010000182.1 GCA_023230245.1 Candidatus Cloacimonadota bacterium | reverse complement strand
TGGGGGAGAATATACCATTGAACAGCCCGGCGGAGATGAAGAAGGGCATTTTGGGCTTGCCGTGAAGGATTACACCCACTCCACCGCACCCAATCGACGTTATCCGGATCTGATTACTCACCGACTGGTGAAAGCAGCACTAAAGGGCTTGCCTCTTCCCTATGAGGCTGATGAATTGGCGGCACTTGCCAAACACTGTACTGCGACCGAAGATATCGTTAAAAAGGTGGAACGGCAGGTTAATAAATCTGCGGCAGCACTGTTGTTGCATACCAGAATTGGAGAGGAATTTGATGCCATAATCACCGGTGCTTCGCCAAAGGGAACTTGGGCGCGCTTGCTTCATCTGCCAGTGGAAGGCAGGTTAATGGATGGTAATGAAGGCTTGGATATTGGCTATAAGATTCGCGTTAAACTGGTGAGCACAGATGTGGAAAAGGGATTTATTGATCTTAAGAGGGTTGTTTAACTGCGATGGGCTTTACCATCAGCATAAAATAGAAGGTTCCCAGTACTCCGAACCCCGCGGCAATGATAAAATTGAGCTGCGGACTGCTTTTCCACAGCCATGCACCACCAAAGGCAGCTATAGAGACAATCACATCACGAATCAGATAATAGGTGCCGAAAGTGGAAGCTTTAGCATCTTCCGGTGCCAAATCCATAATCATCGCCTTGCGGGTAGGCTCGCCAAATTCTTTTAATCCACGGATAATGAAGGCTAGGATGAACACGGCAAAGGATTTGCTGAATAACAGCACCAGAGGAAAGAGGGTAAAATTCATAAAGGTGATGGCGATATACGGCTTGCGCGTGCTTTTATCTGCCAGATAGGCTACGGGGATGTAAATCAGCATTGCAGTAAGCATCTCGATCGCAGTTAGGAAGCCAAATTTAAGCTCCGAAAGATGATTGTTTTCCACCACCCAAATCACCACAAAAGCGTAAGGGATTTGCTCGCAAAAGCGCACCAGAATATCGGAAACCAGCAGGTTGTACAGATTGGGGGAAAAGAGCTTGCGCTTGGGTCGCTTATCCCGCTTTACTTCCACCCGCTTCTCTTCGATGAAGCGGTGCTGCACAATCAGGGCGATGATGGCAAAAACCAAAGCAACCATAAAAGCGTAGCGAATCCCTTGAATGCGTCCGAATCGGGCGATGAAGAACCCGCCCATGATAGGCCCTATTGCCATGGGGATACGCTTTACGATGGAATTCATGGAGATGCCCATGGAACGTTTGTGGATGGGAACTACGGAAGATACCAGGCTCATAGTGGCGGGTAGCGAGATTGCCGTCCAAGAGATAAAGAATATAGCTCCCACTAGGACAGCCTGCCAGGAAGGGAAGATTACTACGATCAGATAACCGATCATCGCCATGACGTTAAAAATAGTTAAAGCACGGCGATAGCCGTAACGATCTGCCAGCCAACCGCCAGGATACGAATAGAGCGCACTCAGCAGGTTATCCATGCCGTTTAAGACGCCGATAATAATAGGTGTTCCGCCCAAGGCAATAAGATAGAGGGGGAGAAACCGCTCTGCCATCTTTTCGCCAAGGCCTACCAGTACAACCATGGTGAGCAAGCCTACCATGCTGCGCTTTAAGCCGAAGAACTGTCCTATGCGTTTTAGTTTGCTATTCATACTTATGCGCTTATGAAGAATACCGCGTATCAGTCAAGGCATTTCTTGAAGGGGTTCTTGACAAATAATGGCACTTGTATGACATTGCGCACTTGTTAATAATTAACGGAGTTTTGATAACGAGTTATGACTGATATCAGCTATCACATAGTAAAAACAGCCGATGCAGCAACCATCCTGGCGTTATACCGTCAGGCAGGCTGGTGGCAAATGGACGATAATCCAGAGTACCTGGACACTGTTAAAAAGATAATGAGCAATTCTTTTTGCTTCGTTATCGCCAAGGCAGGCGAAGAGATTATCGGGATGGGACGCGCCATCAGCGATGGGGTTAGCGATGCCTATATCCAGGACGTAACCGTGCGTACAGATATGCGTGGAAAGAGCATTGGCAAAGGCATTATCCGCACTCTGCTTGCCTTTCTAAAGGAAAACAAATTGCAGTGGATAGGGCTGATCAGTGAACCGGGATACGAGAAGTTTTACGGTGGACTGGGCTTTAACGTGATGCAGCACTACACCCCCTTTCTGCTCGGCGAAGAATAAAGGATACTGTGGAAAACTTAGAACTGCTTACCACCGAGCATATTCCGCTACTAAAAGAATACCTTACACGTTACCCGCGGGAAAACTGCGATTACACCATCACCAATATCATTTCCTGGGGGCAGATATACCGCAATCACTTCCTGATTTGGCAGGACAACCTGGTAATCTATAACCCCAAATACCAGTATATTTGCTTTCCTTTGGGGGATAATTTTAGCGAAGCTGATCTTGCGGACTTGGTGCGCAGGTTTCGGGAAGTGTTTCCCAAAGCAGAGCTGATCCTGGTTCCCGAAGAATATATCTCTTCGCACCCCAAGCTAACCGAGTACTTTAGCCTGACAGACGACCGTTCCTGGGCAGATTACGTGTATGAGATAGACAAGATGGTAAAGCTTTCGGGCAAGAAACTGGCAAAGAAGAAGAACCTGGTGTCCCAGTTTGTCCGCAGTTACCCAGAGTATAAAGTGCTCCCCATTACCAGCGATAAAGCCGATGTGTTAATGGCGTTTACCCACAAATGGAGACGCGAACGCGGTGCTGAAGGCATTTATCTGATGACCGAAATAAAGGCTATCGAGAATACCCTAAAGATGTGGGATACGCTTCCCGCGGAAGGGATTATTATCTGCCTGAACAACAACATTGCCGCCTATTCCATCTTCTCGCAACAGACCGAAAACATGGTTACGGAGCATTTCGAGAAATACAATCCTGACCTGAAAGGCTCTGCCCAATTGGTAAACTGGGAAACAGCCCGCTACCTGCAAGATCGCTATAAGTACATGAACCGCGAGCAGGATATAGGCTTGGAAGGGCTTAGGCAGGCAAAGCTATCTTACGAACCGGAGTATATGGTAAAGTTCTATTTTGGCACCCTCAAAAATAGCTGAATCAAGAGCGAACAAAGCACCCAAGCGATAAAGAACCTAAGCATCCTACCTCCTGCGCGTTGCGATAACATCTGAAACAACACAAACTGTTTATCTGCCCGCTTGTAAAGGGCTATTTTAGTGCGAATTATGTGACTGGGGCTAAGCTCATTCAGCTTTTCCAGCTGGCTAGTAAGCTGTCTTTGTTCCTTTCTTTCTCCTATACGGGTGTAGCGATCGCTCAGCACGCCAGAATCTTCCAGGTTGTTAAGCTTATTTTTCAAGAGACACATGCCTTGTTGAAATAGATCTTTTGCTTGCGGGTCACCCACTAATACGTAATACATATGCAGGTTTAGCAGGGTGTTCAGCATGCCTTTCACGGAGTAATTTGGGTAGCTAATGAACCAAATAGTGCTATCCGATTCTGCCCTGCTGATCTTGCCAACCTTAGGATCTAGCTGTTGCAGCATTCTTTGTGCTAAGCTCAAAGGCTCTGCGTTTCGTTGGAAGCCTGCTCTTTGCGCCAGGGCAAGCATGGCAGCACTTTGGGTGGCAGCACTATACCACGGTGCCTTTAGTAAAGCAGGCGGGAAATCATAAGTCTGGGCTATCATACCCGTTGAGTCTATGTGTTTGATAAGCCATTCGCTTAGCTGCAAAAACCGCTGTTCGCGGATAGGCTCCAGCCTGGTATTATAGCATCTACTAGCCTCTGCGGCAACGTATTCAGGATCGTAAACTATGCCCACATGCGGATAATAACGCATGGGAATACCGGCAGCATCTTCTGTGGCTACCTCTATAAAGCTGTGTTTCGTGATCTTGAAGCATGTTTTGCCTACAAACTCCACTATCTCCGGTTCGGCAATTTGCCAAATGAACGCGGTAAACAGGAAACTAATGATTAGACTAAGCCAAAGAGCCTTATGCTTACGCATGGTTTTTCCCTCTTATACCCAAACTTACAAAATAGATGAATGCTTCAAACAGCACGATAGTTGCACCGGTAGGTAAGTTTAATTTGAAGCTTAACGCAAAGCCTATAATTGCGGAAAAGAAAGCAACAATCGCAGATACCACGATTGCCCGATGCAGATAATGGACGAAATTGAAGGCTATTACAGCCGGCAGGATAAGCTGTGCCGTTACCAAGATGATGCCAGCGCTCTTAAGATTGATTACTATATTAGCTGCCAATAGCACCAAAAATAGCTGATTCACCAAGCCCGTACGAATACGGAAAACCTTCGCCATCTCGGCATTATAGGTCAGGTAGAATAGCTCTTTATAGAAGATTAGCACGAATGCCAGATTCAGAATGTTTAAGCCTACC